>JANMGZ010000758.1:0-5282 GCA_031374905.1 Dolichospermum sp. OTE_70_metabat_362_sub | reverse complement strand
GTAGAAAGGGCAATTCGTCTTAATCCTGATGATGCTGCTGCTTATGATTTACGGGGGATAGTGCGACGGAAACAAGGATATATTCAAAATGCGATCGCTGATTTTAAAAAAGCAGCCGAATTATATCTAGAACAAAAGGATAAAGAAAAATGTCAAAGTTGTTTGCAAAAAATTAAACAGTTACAACCACCAGAAAAACTAGTACAGCAACCTACAAAATCTGCACCTGTATCTATTATTTCTACTAATCAATATTTTCAGCAATTATTAACAAAGGCAGAACAGGGAGAAACTAGAGAAGCAATTGCTGATTTAAATTGGGTATTGAAAGCTGATCCAAATGATGCTCAAGCTTATTGTTATCGCGGTGTAGTGCAGTGTAAAATCGGTAATTATCGAGAAGCAATTAGAGATTTTAATCAAGCACTGCAACTAAATTTTCAAGATGCTATTGTTTATCGTAATCGGGGAAAAGCTCGTTCTCAAATTGGTGATTATCAAGGAGCATTATCGGATTTAAACCAAGCATTACAAATGCAGTCTGAAGATCCTTTAGTCTATGTTGCTAGAGGTAATATTTATCGGGAAATGGGTAATTGTTTGAATGCAATTCAAGATTATACTCAAGCATTGCAAATTAATCATGATTATGCTTCAGCATACTATCATCGTGGTCTTGCCTATACACTATTGGAAGAAATGCAAAATGCTATATCTGATTATCAAAAAGCAGCTAGTATTTATTGTGAACAAGAAGACTGGGAAAATTATCAAGAAGTATTAAATAGGGTACAAAAAATCCAAGCATCCAATCCGGAAACCAAAAATCAGAAATATGGAATTTTACGTCAGCGCCTTTTGCGGTTAGTAGGGGGACAGTGGGAAATAGCAGAACGGTTAATTCAACAACAAGAATATAATTATCCGGGAATGTCAGATGATTGGTATTTGCAAAGAGTGATTGATCAATTAGAGAGAGATCGTAATTAATTATTAATTCAATTTGAAAAGGGGATATTGTTTTTTATGAGTCCCAAATATTATAATTGGATCAATGGATATGACAGTTACTTTCAATGTGAATAATTATGACTCAACTAACACCAAAGCAACCAGTAAGAAGAGGAAGAATTTTCCCTGAATTGACTTTATCACCAGAAGAATTAGTTAAACGTGAGGCAGAAAGAGACGCATTTCACAAACGTTGTCGGGCAATTTTTGAGCGTGTGCGTCCTGAGTTGATGGAAGAACATTATAATTGGTATATTGCCATAGAACCAGATAGTGGTGATTATTTCATTGATGAAAGTAAGGAAGTTGCTAGTCAACAAGCACGAAAAAAACACCCTCATGCTGTACATTGTATGTTTAGATTAAATGAAATTGGGGCGGTTGGTAGAATATGATTGAGGGCTATTTTGGTGAGAATTTTTTGATAAAATAAAAATATTCGTAAAAAATAAAATAATGAATATTCAAATTCAACAAGAATTAGAACAAATTATCGAAGCGCAAATTGCCACAGGTAGATATGCAAGTTCTTTATGGGATTTTTTGTTACTTTTTAATTGACCTATATAAGGAGTACAAAATTCTAATATGATCTTTTGCTAAACCCTTAATTGACAAAACTTAAATGTCATCATTATACAAAAAAATAGAATTATCATCTATGTTTAAATCAGGGTAGTGAGTAGTCAATTCGTCTGTTATATGGTAATAATATTTATCTATAGGAAATTCAACAATTTTATGGCGTATTAAAATAGTCAACAAATATTGAAACAATGAAAGACTACGCGGAATTTGTGCAAATGATGTTGCTTGAACTTCTGTTTTAATAAGAGTAATAATTTTTTGAATTTCCTGATTATTTATTTCTTTGTCTCCAGCAATTACAAGACGATATAAGTTATCACAAAAACGGTTCATATCTTTTGGTTTTAGTTCATCAGGAAGTTTACCTGTTTCAAACAGATTTTTAATCTCACGTGCTAATTTATTTTTGATTTTTATTTCAGGATAATCATTTTCTTTGAGAATAGCAGAGGTTTGTTCAAAAGCCAGAATTAGGGTATCTAGTTGTTCAACATTAGCTTTAATTTGTGCTGCTAAACGTAATCTTTTCCAATCAATCTCAGGACTTTTATATACTAAATCATGAGTTGAAACAGCCCAAGCGTGTTCAAAAGCACTTTTAACCTGAATTTCAAAGGTAATATTATAAATATTTAATTGATTGTTTAAATCTATGTTATCTTCTTTTTTTAGTTGGGTATAAATTCTTGTTGAGTCAAATTTAAAAGTATCAGGAGATTTTTTATTTTGTCCTCGTTTAATTATGCGTGGTTTAGGTTTAATTTCAAAAACATCTTGACAAAATTTTATCACTTCTTCTTCATGTGATAATGTCGGTATGATAATTGTGCAAGCAAATAAATCATCCAAATTTGACCAACTTTTAAATCTACCTGTTTCAATTTTCTCCGCTACAGATTCAATACTTTTAATCCGCGATGAAAAAGCATATCCCTTACTTTCACAAAAGTTTACTAAGGTGGATTTTACTCTTTTAGAAACCTCTTGAATAAAAAGGGCATATTCATTATATTTGCGCTCTAATATCGAGGGATAGATCATATCTTTATTTAATTTTATAAATTAATTATTTCCCTGAATTACAGATTTCATAATTCTAATTCTAGTTTTTCTAGCACCTGAATCTGTAAATGACTGTTTAACTGCTTTGTAGTAATCTAGTGCATTTCTGTGATAATCGTCTAATGAATCTCTAGACACATTTCTTAATTCTTTATCTTCTACTATTTCTAAAAAACTCTTAATTCTTTCACCAATTTCTTTAGTTATATTGAGTTCATTTTCACGATTCAACTCAGCAACAGCACCAAATAAAGAATAAAAATCAGCTTGATTTTTTAATCTAGTTTTAGATAAATTTATATCCTGTGATAATTCTAATATAGTTTTGATGGATTGAACAGTATGACGAAATTCAGCTTTAATATTCTCCTCGTATTCCCAATCAATATCTCTATCACTAAATGATTTATCAAGATATTCTTGACTATAAGCTTTCACGCCTTCTTCTAGGAAAAGTAATAGTTGTGCAACCATTTCCACATCTTTCATTTGCTTTTTTGTTCTTTGATCAATAGTCGGAAAATTGCCCCCTAAATATTCAAACATCCAGATAGTTAAATCTTCTGCAGCAGTAATAAAAACTCCATTAAATTTGGCATGACGAAGTTCTTGAAGAGTCAGCTTAATTACATTGCGATTAATACGGTCAAATATATTACCAATAATTTTTTCATCAGATGATGGTAAATATTCAATAGCGAACTGATATTTCCAAAAATTCTGTTTATCATCAACATTTAAATCTTTAAAGTATTTACCACGCAATCTTGAAATTGTAGCATTTTCATATACAGGAAATTCATTATTAGCGAATTCAAACAAAGTAGATAATCTTTGTTTACCATCAACTATACTAATTTTAGATACTCCTTCAGGTGTAATCTCTTGATATATAAATATGGCAGGAGCAGGATAACCGTTAAGCACAGTGTCAATAAAGTAGTCTTTATAGTCTTGATTCCAAACACTACGTCTTTGATAAGGTGGATCAAGTTCAATGAGTTTTCTTGTATGGAGATCCCAAAACCAAGAAATAGTTTGAAAATTAATTGTTCTATTCATAGCATTACCTAAGTTAAAAATTTGGAAATGAGAATCTAGTATGATTATACAATTAGGAATTATAGCGATCGCTATTTTATGAGCTAGGGTAACTTAAGTTTTGCAAAACTCAGATATCTACAGTATCTATTTTTACAAATTATGTGGTCATTACTGGCTGATCTAACTTGTTGCCACAGACTATAAAAGAGATTATATTTATCTAAACCAGCGGAAAGTTCCCCACCAAACCTGCACCCAACACATCTAAACCTATTGGTGACGTAAGAGTATAAGTGGTTGAAGATCCTTTTTTAGTAATAGCGATCGCACCTTTTTGTGCTAATTCCTCTAAAATTGCGGGATAGCCTGGGATATTTTTATTTTTTAACTTCATTCTGTCATTCAATTTAACCCTAGCTACCTTCTGCTGACTTCCTCCCAAATCCCACAGCGCCAGCAGCAAACGCGTTTGAGCGTAAATTGCCTGTAAATCTTGTGTTTTTGAACTCATGATGATATGTGTTAAATGACTAAATAATTATAATAAAGATTGTGTTTCTTATGTCACCACAGCCAAAATATTGTTTATTTTCTCAATATTCCTGATATATGGCTTAAATTATCAAAATAAACAGCAACCGAGAATTTACGTAAATTATTCTTCAAAACCCGTAAAGGTGGGTTTAGTCTGTATAGTCGTGTATCTCTGATGAGAATCTTTCTAATCCTCAGGCGTTTCCTGATCCATTATTCAGGAATAATCAGAATTTACAAATCAAAAATTTAATCAATAGATATCCTTTAGGACTATATTTTTTTGAGTTCATGAATTTTAATGATACAACTGCAAATATTTGTGATATAAATATAAAGTACGGTATTCCTACCCAAAAACCGTAGATTATTTGCAGAGGTGTAAAACCAGTGGGCATAGTAGTTGAAAACGTCTCTAAACAATTTGGTAGTTTCCAAGCAGTTGAACAGGTAAATCTGGAAATTCAGAGTGGTTCGCTGGTGGCTTTACTCGGTCCATCTGGATCTGGTAAATCTACCCTATTGCGGTTAATCGCTGGTTTAGAATTACCAGATACTGGCAAAATCATTTTGACAGGTAAAGATGCCACTTATCAAAGTGTGCAAGAAAGAAATATTGGGTTTGTGTTTCAACACTATGCCCTATTTAAACATTTAACTGTTCGCAAAAATATCGCCTTTGGCTTGGAAATTCGCAAAGCCCCCAAAAAGAAAATAGAGGGAAAAGTCGAACAGTTACTAGAATTAATCCAATTAAGTGGATTAGGCGATCGCTATCCTTCTCAACTTTCCGGTGGACAAAGGCAACGTGTAGCCTTAGCTAGAGCCTTAGCCGTAGAACCTAACGTACTATTACTAGATGAGCCATTTGGTGCGTTAGATGCTAAAGTTCGCAAAGACCTGAGAGCCTGGTTACGTCGTCTCCATGATGAAGTTCACGTTACCACCGTTTTCGTCACCCACGACCAAGAAGAAGCAATGGAAGTATCAGATGAAATCGTGGTGATGAATAAAGGCAAGGTAGAACAGGTAGGAACACCAGC
>JANMGZ010000757.1:0-9348 GCA_031374905.1 Dolichospermum sp. OTE_70_metabat_362_sub | reverse complement strand
TGGAAGAGGAAGGTACAGACAACTTCGGGAATAACAACAACGCGGCTGGAACTTTAGAAGGATTGCGCCGCACAGATGCCGCCATTGGTGTAGCAATGGAATTTATCAAGAAGCATCCTAACACCTTGATGGTTACTGCTGCTGATAGCGATGCTGGTGGCTTACAAGTAGTTGATCCTCGCACTCCAGGAACAAATCTAGGCAACATTAATAACAATCCCACCACCACTGCTCGTAACGTACCCCTAGACGGTCAAACGGGAGCTAACACTTTACCTTTTGTCGCTGCTCCAGATACTAATGGTGATGTGTTTGGATTTGGTATTGCCTGGGCGGGTACACCCGATTTTAGCGGTTCAATCATTTCTAAAGCTCATGGTCTAAATGCAGATAAATTACCTGCAACCTTAGATAATACCAAGATTTATGAGTTGATGTACGAGACTCTATTCAATAAGGAATTAGTATCTCGCAATCCTGACCCCACACCAGCCCCCAAAGCTACCAAGTCAACTGGGAATGTGATTTTTATCCATCCAGATGGTACAAGTCCTTCTCACTACATGACAACCCGCAATATTGATCTTGGTCCTGATGGTAGGTTGAATTGGGACAAGATGTCTAATGCAGGTGTGTACTTGGGACACATGGAAAACCAGTTAACTGGTACTTCCAATGCAGGGGCTGTCACCCACGCCACCGGTGTGAAAGTATTTAACGAGTCCTTTGGCTTGAATGCAGATCAATCTCTTGTTACTCCTGCTTCTGGTAAAGTTGGCTACACAATTTTAGAAGAGGCGATCGCTGCTGGTAAAGCAACCGCCCTCATTCAATCAGGTCATATTGGTGAACCTGGAACAGCCGCTTTTGCTGCTGCCACCACTAACCGCCTTGGTAATAACCTCCGCGCCCGTGAGAAAACCGCCGAAATTGCCGAACAGGTAATTCGCTCTGGCACTCAAATCATCATGGCGGGAGGGGAAGTTTACCTGCTACCTAAAGGTACTACAGGCTTCCACGTTACTGCCCAAATTGATGCGGCTTTCAGTGACTCCGAAGATCGTCCCACCACTAACCTGATTAATTTAGCAAAATCTTTGGGTTACACTGTGGTTTACACGGAAGAGCAAATGAATACTGCTGTGGCAAGTGCTACTGCTTCCACGAAGTTGCTCGGAGTCTTTGCTGCTAACCACACCTTTGACGATCGCACCGAAGAAGCACTAGGACTAAATAGTGCCAATCCTCTCCCCCTATATATAGCTACTGCGCCCACAGTGGCAGAGATGCTAGATGCGTCTTTAAAAATCCTCAATAAAGACCCCGATGGTTTCTTTGTAGTAGTGGAAGAGGAAGGTAGTGACAACTTTGCTAATAACAACAATGCAGTTGGCACTGTTGAAGCTATACGCCGGGCTGATGCAGCGATCGGTGTAGCCATGAACTACATCAACACCAAAGATCCTAATACTTTGGTGATTACAGCCGCAGATAGCGATGCTGGAGGATTGCAAGTTTTCCAATTCGAGCCTTACGTCCGTCCCTCTGGCAACTCTACTACTAGCCCTACACTGGCAAATACTGAGCCTAGTGCGCCATTTATCGGTATTAACCCTACCACTACTAATACTAATCGTGCAGTTTTGGATGGTATCAACGGCAGCACAGGTACAGCAGAAGCACCTTGGAAACCCTTCGCGGCTCAAAGCAGCATTGATGGACAAATGGGTAACTTTGGTGTGGCTTGGGTCGGTACTCCCGATTTTCCCGGCAGCATTGTTTCCAAAGCCCATGGGATGAATGCAGATAAATTACCTAGCACCTTGGACAATACCGAAATTTACAACGTCATGTACCAAACTATGTTTGGGGTGACACCACAATTTGCGGCATCTCAACAAGCAACTCAGGTAGTGCCAGGAAGTACAGGTGCTGACATATTAGTTGCAGGTGGGGCTGGTACTACCTTTGATGGTATTAATGATACTGTGTTTACTGGTGCTGGTGATGATGAAATTGATGCACAAACAGTATCGTCTCCCATTGCTGGACGTAACCGCATAGACTCTGGTAGCGGTAATGACACAATTTTCACGGGCAACAATGACGTTGTGTTTGGTAGTTCTGGCAATGATAGCTTTGAAGCGAGAGATGTAAGCGGCTATCGCCTCTCAGGTGGTGTTGGTGATGACACCTTCTACCTTGGTTCTAATGGTCGCGCCCTCAGTGGTGATGGCAATGATAAATTCTTTGTTACTAGTCGTGGTGGTAACTTACTCTCTGGTGGTGCTGGTGCTGACCAATTCTGGATCGCTACTCTTGAATTACCTAATACTGCTAACACTATCCTTGACTTCCAAAAAGGCACTGATATCATCGGTGTTCTTGGTATTTCCTCTAGCAGTTTGACTCTCAATGTTCTCAATGGTAATACGGAAATCGGTTTACTTGGTCAAACTGTTGCTATTGTTAACGGCGTTACTGGTTTGGATGTCAATACCAATTTTGTTTTTCAATAGTTCTAATTTCAATTTTTGATTTTGAAAGTTGGTAGCTATTAACCAGAGAAGAAGATAAGAATTTCTATACTTTCTTCTCTCTGGTTTTTTCTTGATTGGACTTGAGCAAAATATCTCTCCAATTTCTCAATCTTCCTGTTTTTTGTTCGTATCCTAGATAATCATACTTTCTCCTGCGGCTTAAATCTTCCTGTAGATGCCCTATTTGATACGGAATTTGCAGGTTTTATGGCTATTAATTAATACACAAGATTTAGATGGATTAGAATGGGTGTATAGTGGGGACGAAATATTAGGGACTGCGAAAAGTGAATCAAAATTTCAGATTTATTTAGGTCAAGTGATATTAGACGGAAAGCAGTATCAAATTCCTGGTAGGCAAAGGAATTAATGAGATTTTATTGGGTTCTGAGTGGTTAAATTTATTGCGTTTGCTGGTGGATTTTCCAGAGGATATTTTTACTTTGGGTTGAAGATTATGATTTCACGCAGAGACGCAAAGTAAGAGAAGGAAGTATTATAAAATATATCTTAGGATAAGAGGATATTTTAGCAGAGTATCAGGATGTGTTAAGTCGGAAGAAGTTTAAATTGACTGATGAAGTCAGAAAAGAATGGTTAGATGTTATAAATTTGGTAACTAAATTAGTTGATGTTCAGGTAACAATAGATTTTGCTAGAGATAGAAAGGATGAAAAGTTTTTAGCTTGTGCTGTTGCCGCAGAGGCAGATTTTTTAATTACTGGGGATTCTGATTTTAATCAAGCACAGAATTTAGTGAATACTACTATTGTTTCTGTGTCTATATTTAAGCGGTTGATTTGTGATTTTAGGGGATAATCAGGCGATTAGAAAGATACATAAAAAATTTAACCCTCTGCAAAGCCAGTAAACTGCCTAATATGAGGCGCTCTAAAACCTAACACAATATCTGTTTTCGGTATTCCTAACTTTACTAATTCATTAGGAATTCCTTCTTCTGTAAAATCGCGCTGAATCCAAATTTTTCCATCTTTAATATCTACATGAATCATTGTACCATACGTTCTATTTTCACCTTCCCAACCTATATGAACTACTAAATAGCGATTTCTTTAAATATCAAATATTAACTCGATTTCTGTTCCTTCAGAGCAATGACCTTCTGTATGTGTTGCTAACACTTGTTGTACTAATTCGGGGTAATCTAATGTTTCCATAACATTGGTAACTGGTTTAATTTCTGCTATTGGTTTACCTAATTCAATGATAATTATACTTTCTCCTGCTACTACTTGGTGAATATAGCTAGTGAAGTTTTTTTTGATTTCATCAATGGTTATGGTTAACATGAGATGATTTTGTGGGAATCTTTCTAGTATATAAAGAAGTTATGAATATTTTTATCTCACGCAAAGGAAGAATTGCAAGATTTTAAGTAATTGCAAATTCCGTATATTGTCTGATATCGGCTGGTTGGAAGGCTAAAACAATTTGATTTTTAGGAATACCAGCGTTAACAAGTTCGTTGGCTATACCGTATTCTGTTCCGTCTCTTTGAATCCAGATTTTATCGTTGATTATGTCTATATGAACCAAGCAACCATGCACTCGTTGATTATTTTCCCAGCCTAATGTTAGTAGTAGGTAATGGTTGGCGGTTTGGTCTATTATTAGTTGTCTTTCTAGTTCACCGTAAGCGTAGGGAAGTTGGGAATATTCGGTTAAGATTTTTTGAATGATTTGGCGATATTTATCTAAGGTATCCATTGCAGTATAATCTCTTGTTTGGGGTCGAAGACAAGTAAACAAAGGCGTTGATTTTCTAATAATATTTTACCAATTGGTTCTTGAAATAGTTCTGAGTAGGTTTCTTGACGAATAGCGAGATATAAGCGGCGTTCAGGTTCTAAGCGTGTGAGAATGTCGTAATATAAGATATATTGCCCTAAAGCGTTTTCTAGGTCTGTGACTGGAGAAGCACCTATAAAGCTTTTAATTTCGACTGCTATTTTCTGTCCAGTTTTTTCGGCTGCTATGAGTTTTTCTGCACCTAAGTCCTATATATAAATCTCTTATACCCCATTTGAGAACAAATGGGTCTTTGGTGATTTGCCAATTATCTTTTTCTAGGGCATTTCTAACGGTATTATGGTAAATGTCTTTGGCTGGCATAGGGATAAATTTATACTACAATATATAGTATATTAATTTGGGTATTTACAAAAAGCCCTGGCGATTATAAATCGCGGCTATACAAACAAAGTCCACCTGCGTGGACTAAAAACAAGATTTTTTAACCCGCCTATGCGGGTTTAGTTTGTGTAGACACAAATTATATTCGTTTGTGATATAAGTTATCCTATTTTCCTCCTTTCGAGCTTTCCAATTCTTTGATAACTGCACAAATTCCGCAAAGAACTAGAAATGTACTAATACCTATTGCTAGTGTTAAAGTAACTGGACTGCTACCCGCTGCCAGCAATGGAATCATAACCAATCGAAATGTGATTAGTACAGATACTGTCCAGCCTCCAACCTGAAGCAGTCGGTAAAGGAGTGGTAGCAATAAATCTGGTATCTTCCCAGCATAATACTTTTCAGGTATTTCAGAGAGAGTCATAGGGGAGAAAACTTCCAAATTATCAATCTTTGCTTTCTCAACTAATACAGGTATTACATTGATAGTCTTTTCAACACTTTGATTAGTCATATTTTTGACCTTTGGGGTGAACATTTATATCTTAACCAAAAAAAATTGGTTTTTACAGTTGGTATGATATTTACGTTTATTAATTTAACTTATCAATCATCTATAGTCAACCGCATTATTTTTTATGTATAATGTGATTATCTAATTTATTAGGTTAATTTTATGCGTCTTAAGCCAAAGTCAAAAATTGCGGAGCTTCGGGATAAAGCGGGTCTCACACAGGCCCAACTAGCAGTTTTGGTAGGTGTAACTACGAACACAATTCAAAATTGGGAAAAGGAAAATGGACTAAACCAGTTGGAGCGTTACCTAAAACTCGCAGAAATTTTAGGTTGCGAGGTATCAGAATTAATTGAGTACATTTCTGTTACTGATGAAGAAACGCCTAAAACTAAGAGTTTTTCGTTACAAGAGTTACGTGAACTGCGTGAGCGATGGGGGCTTGATGATACCTCTATTACTGAATCTTCTAAAACATCTAATAAATCTCTGGGAGTTTAGTAATGAAGAGAGTTCTATTTGATGGTGATTTATTCTTAGAGTTCAATCTTTTTCCCTGTAGATATCCTTACTTAGATTCATTATTCAACTCTCAGCAGATTGAAATCTATCTAACGGAGCAATGTTTGGATAAAATCCGCTTCTATGCCAATAAGGAAAATCCCAGTTATACTGAGCAATTAATTTCGATACTAGAGAATAAGGAAGAAATTCATATTTTGACTATTGGTAATAAATTTATCCATGAAGCTGAGAAACTTCCATTGCTTGATTTTGAGTCCGCGATAGAAATAATCTGTGCAATGGATAAAAACTTGGATGCAATTATTACACGTAATCCTCAGAATTTTAATGGAACTGATTTTCCAATTTGGTCTGTAGAAAATTTACCATCACGCCTCCATTTAGGCAAATGTCTATCTTTATCAGACGTTGATTCATTAGAAATTTATCAAACATATACAGCAATACCTTCATTTCATCCTCTGGAGACTGTAGGCATAATGAAATATCACATTAGGCACTCAATAACTACAGTAATGGAAGTTTTTCGTCTTTTAGAGAAAGAAGGATATCAAGGTATAAGTCGCCATGAATTACAAAAAAAATTTAATTACCAAAAAGGATATGATTATTCTAAAAAAACAATTAATAGCATAATTCTGGATTTACAAAACTTTTATATGATCACAATCCAAAGTGATCGAGTTACCATAAAACAAGATTTATTAGCTTTAGATAACATTGCTATTGCTAATCATATAGCTAAATTTCTCAATCAACATATTGTAGTACAAACGATTTATCAGAAAATAAAACATAATAAAAGTTTTACTAGGGCATATTTGCAAAAATTAATCATGGAATTAGAATTAAATGATAAGGAAAACAATCAGCAATTCAATGAATATGACGGAAAATTTCTCTCTCTACCATTAGGATTTAATGTATATGTTGATAATAATTCAATTGCTAATAAATCAGCCAGTGACTATATTAGCAGAATGCTAGGATGGCTATTATTTGTAGGGTTACTAGAAAAAAATAAGGAAACGATTATAATACCAATAAAAAAAGGCAAACAAAAAGGGCAATTAATAGAAGACGATTCAATTGAACATATAGATAGCATTCATAAGCAACTAGATTTATTTTAGAACTGGTAAACTGCCAGTTGGTATAGAAGGGAGAAAAATCTAAACCGATGCAAAATCAGTAAACTGTCTCATATAAAGTGGCTTAAAACCTAAAACAATATCCGTTTTTGGTACTCCTAATTCTACCAACTCACTAGCTACCCCTTCCTCAGTAAAATCTCTCTGAATCCAAATTTTTCCATCTCTAATATCTACATGAATAATTGTCCCATAAGCCCTTTCATTATTTTCCCATCCTACATGAACTACTAAATAACTATTTCTTTCACAATCAAAAATTAACTCCTTTTCTGTTACTTTGGAAGCATGATTTTCTGTATGTCTTGCTAATACAGTTTTTACCAATTCAGGATAATTCATTCCTTCCATAAAATAATCTCCTGTTTAATAGCTTCAAATATTAATAATTTTAATTGATGTTCAGCAATTATTTCTTGAATAAATGGGATGAGAAAAAACTCTTTGTATATTTCATTACCAATGGCAAGATATAAAATGCGGTCGGGTTCTTTTTTTCTTAAAACAGAACGGTAATTTAGTGTTTGTCCTAAAGCTGTATGAAATTCACTAACGTCAGATGGACCCAAAAAAGATTTTATTTCAACTGCTATTTTTTGTCCTTCCTTTTCTGCTCCTAAAAGTCTTTCTGCTGCTAAATCAATCCGAAAGTCAAGACCATCTACTGTAAATGATAAAGGATCATTAGTAATTAACCAACCATCTTTTTCTAAAGCTAACCTAACTGCATTGTGAAAAAAATCTTTTGCTGACATAGAAAAAATGAATAAAAAATCTAAACCGATGCAAAACCAGTAAATTGTCTCACATAAGGCGCTCTAAAACCTAATACAATATCTGTTTTCGGTACTCCTAACTCAACTAATTGATGAGGAATTCCTTCTTCCGTAAAATCCCTTTCAATCCAAATTTTTCCATCTTTAATACTAATATGAATGGGACAACCATAAATTCTATTTTCATCTTTCCATCCTGTATACAATAATAAATAAATATCCCGTTCTGTATCAAAAACAATTTCTGTATTTTCTAAATCTTCCTTTGCTTGGTCTTTTGCGTATTTAGAGATAATATCTTTTACTATCTCTTGATAATTTAAGGTTTCCATAACACTATTTCCTCCTTGTTAATATCAAAAACTAATAATTTAATCTCATAAGTTTGTAAAACAGTTTGAATGAAACTATCAGTAAAAAACTCTTGATATATGTCTTGAGATATAGCTAAATATAATACTCTTTCAGGGTCTTGCTGTCTTAATGGTATCCTATAATTTAAAAATTGACCAATCGCTGTATGAAATTCAGAAATTGCTGAAAGTCCTAGAAAACTTTTTACTTCTACTGCTATCTTGTGATTATCTTTCTCAGCACCAATTAACTTTTCTGCTCCTAAATCTATCCTAATTTTAACTAATGCTGTGAGGCGTAAATATAAAGGATCATCAGTAATTTGCCAATTCTCCTTTTCTAAAGCTAACCTAACTGCATTGTGAAAAAAATCTTTTGCTGACATACAAACTTACAATAACACCCTCCACCCCATTCTATCCTTTCTCTGTGCCTCTGCGCGTCTGCGTGAGAAAAAAAAGGGATAAGCAAAACGCCTATCCCCAAAAAATCAACTAATTAATGACTTACGTTCCAGACTGCCAAGAATTGGTATAGTCAATTTGCGCTGCTGTCAAACTATCAATGAAAATGCCCATAGCTTGCAACTTCAAACGAGCAATTTCTTCATCCACTTCTCTAGGAATAGAATGCAAACCAGCAGCTAAATTACCCTTATTCTTCACCAGGTATTCAACAGCCAAAGCTTGGTTAGCAAAACTCATATCCATAACCGCGCTGGGGTGTCCTTCAGCAGCAGCCAAATTAATCAAACGTCCTTGTCCGAGAACAACAACGGATTTACCATTTCTCAACTTATACTCTTGGGTGAAAGGACGGACATCCTTGATTTCCTTAGCATTAGCAGCTAAGTATTTCAAATCAAGTTCCAAATCAAAGTGACCAGAGTTACAAACGATCGCACCGTCTTTCATCACATCGAAGTGTTCACCGCGAACGACGTGCTTGTTACCTGTGACAGTAATGAAAATATCACCATGAGGCGCTGCTTCTGCCATTGGTAACACACGGAAACCATCCATAACGGCTTCAATTGCCTTGATGTGGTCAATTTCGGTAACGATGACATTTGCACCCATCCCACGGGCGCGGAGGGCTGTACCCTTACCACACCAGCCATAACCGACAACGACAATAGTTTTACCAGCTAACAAAATATTTGTAGCGCGGATAATCCCATCTAAGGTAGATTGACCAGTACCGTAGCGGTTATCAAAGAAGTGCTTGGTGTCTGCGTCGTTGACGTTCATCGCGGGGAAGGTGAGAACCCCTTCTTTAAACATGGCGCGTAACCGGACGATACCTGTGGTGGTTTCTTCGGTGCTACCAAT
>JANMGZ010000751.1:0-3280 GCA_031374905.1 Dolichospermum sp. OTE_70_metabat_362_sub | reverse complement strand
GGATATGCTTTTCCATCTCTAATTTGTTCAATGGGAGAATAACCATGTGAACCAATAGAAGTACCATTTTTTCGCTGTACTTGTGCGGTCAATTGTTTGGAAGAACCAAAATCAATAATTGTCAATCTCCCATCAGATTTTCGGCGAATAATATTTTCCGGTTTAATATCACGGTGAATTACCCCATGTTGATGGACAAATTTGATAATTGGTAATAAATCTAATAAAATAGATTGAATATCCCAATCTTTATAAATTTTTCGAGACTTTAATTCATCAAATAAATTTTGACCATCAATAAATTGTTGTACTAAATACAAACAATTATCTTGTTCAAAATAAGCTATTAATGTCGGAATTTGGGGATGTTCTCCTAACTCTTTCAGTCGTTTTGCTTCTTCTGCAAATAGCTGAGTTGCTTTTTTCTGTGACCAAGTACCTTGAAATTTTGGTGCTAATTGTTTAATTACACATAATTCCTTTAATTTATCAATATCTTCTGATATGTAAGTTCTGCCAAATCCGCCTTCGTCAGAAAGAACACGGATCACACGAAACCGATTTCTCAAAAGTGGCACTAACGGAGTGTGACAAGTTTGACAAAGTTTATGATGGTCGGGATTTTGAGGATTTGAACAATCGGGATTTAGACAGCAGATCATAATCTATATGGTGCATCTGCATGATAAAATATATAGATAAACCTAGATTTGACTACGGCAATTAGTAATTATATTTAACGTGGAAATTCACAATCATGTAAGATATATTATTGCCAATTATTCTGATGATATCTCATGGGAAATAAAAAATAACGGCATTTTGCCATTATTATGGTGATGTATATTGTGGTGGAAATTAAAGTTTATATTTTAGGTAGAAATAATTATTTCTTTATCTGGTTCTTCTAATTAAGATGATTAATTAATCTGTATTTTAGGTTACAGATATAATATAAATTCAAAGAATTTTATGGTTTCTCCCAAATTCCATAACCTAACCTCAACCACAAAATGTTAAATCTAGTAACGTTGAATAATGAGAAACCAACGTGAAAGCACAAGTATTTAGAGGCGTAAATCAATTATCCTACGAAGAAATCCCAGTTCCTACCCTAGAAGCAGACGAAGTGCTAGTACAGGTGCGGGTTGTAGGTTTGTGTCAGTCAGATATTAAAAAGATTCGTTATCCTTTGTATGAACCGCCACGCATATTTGGACATGAAACCGCTGGAACTATTGCGGCTGTTGGTTCACAGGTAAAAGGGTGGCAAGTAGGACAACGGGTAGCGGTGATGCACCATATACCATGTATGCGTTGCGCCTATTGCTTAAATGATAATTTCTCCATGTGCGATGTTTATAAAAATATCTCCACTACCGCAGGTTTTAACGCCAGTGGTGGGGGTTTTGCAGAGTATGTGAAAGTTCCAGGTCATATTGTCGAGAATGGTGGCTTAATTCCCATTCCTGATGATATCAGTTTTGAAGAGGCGAGTTTTGTTGAACCTACAAATTGCTGTTTAAAAGCTGTCAAAAAAGCCCAAATTGCACCAGGACAAACTGTGTTAGTAACTGGTGCAGGTCCCATTGGGTTAATGTTTATGATGTTGGTAAAGTATTTTGGGGCAAAAGCGATCGCTACCGACCTCTTACCATCTAGAATTGAAAAAGCTCTGGAAGTAGGAGCAGAAGCAGCTTTTGATGCGGGTGATCCTGATTTATCTGCAAAAATTCAAGCTTTAACTGGGGGAATGGGAGTAGATGTTACCTTGTTAGCTGTTCCCAGTGATAAAGCATTTTTCCAAGCTTTAGACTGTACTCGCAAAGGTGGAAAAATTCTCTTCTTTGCGGAGTTCCCTGACGAGTTGACAATCCCCATTAACCCCAATCTTCTCTACCGTCGGGAAATAGACTTAATGGGCAGTTATAGCTCATCCTACCGTCTGCAAAGCCTATCTGCGGATATAGTTTTTAATCGCCGCATTGACGTAAAAGCTTTGATTAGCGATCGCTATCCCCTACAAGATTTACCACAAGCCGTAGACCAAGCCATCTCCCCCACGGCAGAAACCTACAAAATTTTAATTTATCCCTAAATCAAGTTGGGATTTGGGGATTAATCCTGTAAATCCTTAAATCCTGTTAATCCTGATTCTGACAATTACAAGATTTATCACAAGCCTTAGACCAAGCCATCTCCCCCACGGCAGAAACCTACAAAATATTAATCTATCCATAAATCATGTTGAGATTTAGGGATTAATCCTGTAAATCCTTAAATCCTGTAAATCCTGATTCAGACAGTTATTCACAAAATCTTGATTTATCCATAAATCAATTGAGGATTTGGGGATTAATCCTGTAAATCCTTAAATCCTGGAAATCCTGTTCGCGCAGCGTGGCGTAAGCCATTTCTGACAATCATTTGTAAACTTTTATATTATTTTTTTCATTTTGTAGTTTACGCTACAGAATTTTTGTTAGTTTAATCAATGAAAGGATAAAAAATTATTTATCTATCACTAAATTAATAAACTTAAAGGAAGTGTGGTATTATGTCTATTCAAGAAAAAGCCCGTCAATTAATGGTACGTGAACATCAGCAAGCTAAGAATCGTCAACAATCCATGTTGATGCGGGCTGCACAAGAACTTGGTTTGCATGAAGGAATATCTCACTACTGGAATCCCATTCAAGGTAAGATGGATCCAGCCACTCAGACGCTTTATGGACGTAGCCAAGCGGCTATGAGCTAGTTTTCTTGAGCATTTGTGATGATGAGAAAAAGAAAGCCACCCGTTGAGGTGGCTAAAAAATTTACTACTTTACTACAGATTGGAATTAGCAATCGTAATATAAGAAGAATTCATAAGGATGTGGACGCAACTGCATTTGCTTAACTTCGTTAGCAACCTTGTAATCAATCCAATTTTGGATAAAGTCTTCAGAGAAAACGCCACTTTCAGTTAAGAAAGCGTGATCATTTTCCAAAGCTTCCAAAGCTAACTCCAAAGAACCAGGAGTAGAAGGAATCTTAGACAATTCTTCTGGAGAAAGTTCATAGATATTTTTATCTAAGGGTTCACCAGGATGAATTTTGTTTTTGATGCCATCAATACCAGCGCAAAGCATAGCAGCAAAAGCCAAGTAAGGATTAGAAGTAGCGTCAGGACAACGGAATTCTAAACGCTTGGCTTTAGGGTTATTTCCAGAAAGAGGAATCCGCACAGAAGCAGAACGATTACCTTGGGAATAAGCCAAGTTTACAGGTGCTTCAT
>JANMGZ010000740.1:0-18983 GCA_031374905.1 Dolichospermum sp. OTE_70_metabat_362_sub | reverse complement strand
GTTGGCAATTTCTTGAGTCGCAAAATCACGGATTAATGTCCAAGCTTCTTGAGGAACAATTCTACTCATTTCTGTTGCGAGTTGAATAAACGTAGTTCGTAAAGATTCTGCAAATAAGCCAATTGCTGTTAGCAGGGCCAGAATTGCCGGAAATAGTGATAAAATGGCATTAAAAGCTATTTCAGCAGCTAGTCCTAAAAGTCTTGTCTCAATTGTTCTGGAAAAAGTTTTTTTCAGTGTGGGCCATGTCAGGTGACGAAAAAAGCGAAAAAAACGAGGATAAAGCATAATTTTTAGTACACCAATTTTAATGAACATTACTAACTTGTTAAAATTACCGCTGTATTTACAGCATCTTTGCCATTTGTGCTTAATTAATGTTTGGAAAAATGTCTAATTAAGTACCATAATACAGCTATATTAGTTATAAAAACTAAAATTTTTAAAATTGTCAACCCTTTAATTAACTCAAATATTTCGGGAGGGATACTAATAGCAACTAATCCGATAACTAATATTTTAGCCCAGGTTTTTTCATACCACAAACCTACAGATTCAATTGCAGTTACTATGGCATAAATTCCTGTTACAATTCCACTAAACTTTAAAGTCGAACGTTTGATATTAATAACTTTTTCTAATAACCATTCAATGATCTCTAGTTTTCCTTCTAAAACGTAGGATTGGGAGAGTGTTACTAGAGCTTCGTGATTTTTCAAAGCCAAGATTAAAACTAGAGATGTTACAGCCAATAATAAAGCAACAAAGCCTTTATAGATGACGATTGCTATTAAACCAGGAGGACGCTTGCTGTTCATTTAAATATTTAGCTTAAATAATGGTTATTATGATAGATTTTATACTGATGAACGAAGAATTAGTATTTTGCCAAAACTAATAAACAACTTTCGATGACAAACTTGGTAAAACTATACTCCACTATAAGTAGGTGAACACAATAAAACCAATCTGTGGAAAGAAAAGTAAAATTGCCTAAAACTTCTTCACTATTACCTCTTGCCTCTTAACTAAAATAATGACAGAAAATATTGATAAATCAAGCCATTTAACACAAAAATGGTTAACTGAAATTCAGTCTCTGAGACAACAAATGACGCAATTTCAGCGAGAACGAGATGAAGCTTGGGAAAGTTCGCAAAAATGGCGACAACTGTATAATACTGAAGCAGAACAACGGCGTACAGATGCGAAAATGTGCCAAGATGCAATAGCATCTGTAAAAGCTGAGGTAGAAAAATTTTCAGGTATCAATACTGAAGCAGGTAGTGACAATACCATAGCTATTGGGCAACAAATTTCTCAATTTAATTCTATAGAAGAGTTACGAACTCAATTATTAGCAGTTATTCAAGAGCGTGATTGTTTATTACAAGCGTTGAAACTTGAGCAAGAAAATCATGCTCAAACCCGAAAAAGTCTAACTACGGCGTTAGGTGATGCTATTGATAGTTTGGCACGATTAAGAGCAGATAAGAAGGATACAGAAGGTTAATTAGCAGGAGTAAGTTTGATTTGCTAAGTAAGTTATCGTTAAAAATTAAACCAATATATGCTCTTTTCCCTCTTCCCCATTCCCTAAATTAAGTTAAAAAAGAAATATGAAAATTACTAAAAAAATCAACAATTGGTTGGAAACTCATGCTGCTGCACCTGCTTATGGCGGTTGGGTATTAGCGGGAATCTCTGTCTGTTATTTGGGTGCGGGAATTAATACCATGGCTGGCTGGCTGTATGTTATTAGTGGAGTCAGTTTTGCGCTTTTAGGTGTATCTGGTTTTGTGGCGCCGCGATCGCTTGCGGGTATAATTGTCAAACGTCGTCTTATTCAACCAGTCACCGCTGGTGATGATCTCAAAATTGAGATAGAAGTTCAAAATCTCAGAAAACAATCTGCGAGTTTATTACAAGTTAGGGACATTCTCCCATTTATTCTGGGTCAACCCATCCAGCAAAATATTGAAACTATTCCCCCAAACGATAGTTACCAGTGGATATATTATCACCCTACTCAACAGCGAGGCGTTTACCGCTGGCATACAGTAGAATTAGTTACTGGTGCGCCCTGGGGTTTATTTCAGTGTCGTCGTCCTCGTCAATGTGAAGCTAGAGCAATAGTTTATCCTACTGTCCTACCCCTCACCACTTGCCCTTTAATTGATGAAATAGGACAAGATGACAGCGAACGGGGAGATCCTCGCGGTAAACCGTTACAATTAGCAACAACGGGATTAGTGCGATCGCTGCGTCCCTATCGCATCGGTGATCCAACTCGGTTGATTCATTGGCGGACAAGCGCCCGTTATGGAGAATTACGAGTCCGGGAATTAGAAGTAATTACCGGGGGACAAGAAATTATTATTGCCATAGATAGTTCTTTCAAATGGGAACAAAAATTATTTGAACAAGCTGTAATTACCGCCGCTTCCTTGTATTTTTATGCCCAGCAGCAAAAACTGCAAGTGCAACTATGGACATCAGCCACAGGTTTAATTACAGGTAATATTCCAGTTCTAGAAACCTTAGCAGCTACCAACCCTATCGAAAAAAACAGCTTCCTACCAGATCATTGTCCCGTGATTTGGCTGACACAAAACTCCTTTACCACATCCACCTTACCCCTAGGTAGTCGTTGGGTACTCTGGCAAAATTCCGATTCACCAGCAGAAACTGTCATTAATCGAGAATATCCCGGCATTATTATCCAAAACGAACAAGAATTACAACCTCAATTGCAAAAAGCTCTCAGTTTATTTTGAGGCGATTTCTCACACTGAGCTTGATGTACAATGCAAAGAAACATTTAAATTTATCAACAGCACAGTCAATGGTCAAATCAGAAGTTAATTCAAAATCCAGTGATAAAAGCCTAGAAGCAATGCGGCATTTTTCTGAACAATACGCCAAGCGAACTGGAACATACTTTTGTTCTGAACCTTCCGTTACCGCAGTTGTCATCGAAGGACTGGCCAAGCATAAAGATGAACTTGGTGCGCCTTTATGTCCTTGTCGCCATTACGAAGATAAAGAAGCCGAAGTTAACGCTACCTTTTGGAATTGTCCTTGTGTCCCCATGCGCGAACGCAAAGAATGTCACTGTATGCTATTCCTCACCCCTGAAAATGAGTTTTCCTGCGACAAACAAGAAATCTCTATCGAAACTATCAAAGAAGTTCGAGATAGTATGGGATGAATCAAACCATGCCTGAAGAGTTTTGGCAAGGTGTAGAACAGTTCAATGCTGGACAGTTCTATGCTTGTCATGACATTCTCGAAGCACTTTGGATCGATAGTATCGAACCAGATAAAACTTTTTATCAAGGTATTCTCCAAATTGCCGTAGGACTGTATCATCTGGGTAATCGTAACTGGCGAGGAGCAATGATTCTTTTAGGAGAAGGTAGCAATCGTCTCCGCCGTTATCTACCCAGTTATGGCGGTATTAATGTAGATGAATTGTTTACTCAAAGTGTAGATTTGCTGCAAACACTACAACAAGAAAGCCTCGAAGCGATCGCAAATAGTGAATTAGGAGAAAATCAAAGTTGGCCTTTGCCGAATATTTCTCTCATGTCTAAACTATGATTTGTCTCATTTCTATGATTAATTTGATTTAGTCATTGAATAATCTTTTGTAGATGTGGCAAACTAGATGATTCAGTCACAATCAACCAATTTTTGCCAGTTGTGAACAACGGTTTTTAAAGCGAAACTAAAGTTGAAAAAAACCGTCCGTTTTTGATATGGGACTCATATTTTATTTCCCTATTCCCTATTCCCTAACTTCTATGATACCTCGCTATCAATTGCTAAAATCACAAATCCACTGCTTAGGATTAGCCTTGCTACTGCCAATTTCCCTGATAGGTACGGTAGGATTACCTAACCAAACGCAAACCGCTACAGCCCAATCTTCTAAGGGAAATCGTCCCCTCACCATTCGTTCTGATATCCAAGAATATGACGCGAAAACCCAGGTAATTACTGCTCGTGGTAATGTGCAAATGGTGTATCCGGCTCGCCAAATTCAAGCCACATCCGCTCAAGCGCAATATTTCAGTAAAGAACGACGGATTGATTTTAGTGGCAATGTTTATGTTTTGCAACAAGGTAATAACAGTATTCGCGCCGAAAAAGTTACTTATTTAATTGATGAAGGCAAATTTATCGCCTTACCTCAATCTAACCGTCAGGTAGAATCTATATACATGATAGAAGATTCTAATCCCAGTAAACAAACTACTAAACCAGCCCCAAAAACCCCAGATTTGAAACGTTCTAATTAGCATCTACACCTAGACGAAATCCCATAGTGAAAATTGTTTTAGAGAATATTCACAAATCTTATGGTAAGCGATTAATTGTTAATCGCGTTAACCTTTCAGTAAGCCAAGGGGAAGTTGTCGGTTTACTCGGTCCGAATGGTGCGGGGAAAACGACAACATTTTATATTGCCACAGGTTTAGAAAAACCTAATCATGGCAAAGTGTGGTTAGATAATGTTGATATTACTAATTACCCAATGCACAAAAGGGCTAGATTAGGTATTGGCTATTTAGCTCAAGAACCAAGTGTATTCCGTCATCTTTCAGTGCAAGAAAATATTCTCTTAGTATTTGAACAAACTCAAGTTCCCAGAAGAGAATGGAGACAACGACTATACACTTTATTGCGGGAATTTCGTTTAGAAAAGGTGGCTACTAGTAAAGGTATTCAACTTTCCGGTGGTGAACGACGACGGACAGAATTAGCTAGAGCTTTAGCCGCAGGTAAAGAAGGCCCAAAATTCCTCTTTTTAGATGAACCTTTTGCCGGAGTTGATCCTATTGCTGTGTCTGAGATTCAAGAAATTGTCAGCCAATTACGCGATCGCGGTATGGGCATTTTAATCACAGATCATAATGTCCGCGAAACCCTGGCTATTACAGATCGTGGTTATATCATGCGTGAAGGGCAAATTCTCGCCTTTGGTAACTCTGATGAACTCTATAATAACCCCTTGGTGCGACAATATTATTTAGGTGATAATTTCGCAGTTTAAACTTTGCGCCTTTGCTCCTTTGCGTCTCTGCGCGGAAACATAATCATGATATCTAAACAGTTTAAACCCTTCTCTAATTTAATTTCAATATTTTCATTTTCCATTATGGATCGCTACTTGGCGATGCAATTGATTTCACCATTTTTATTTGGTGTCGGTGCATTTACTTCTGTCGTTTTAGCCATTGATAGTTTATTTGAATTATTACGAAAAGTTGTAGAATCTGGACTACCACTAAATATTGCTTTAGAAATTTTTCTATTAAAGCTACCTTATGTCATGGTTTACTCTTTTCCCATGTCCACTTTGTTAGCTACTTTAATGACCTATAGCCGCCTTTCTAGCGAAAGTGAATTAATTGCTTTACGCGGCTGTGGAGTTAGTGTTTATCGCATGGTTTTAACGGCTGTAGTGTTAAGTTTTGCCGTCACTATCATAACTTTTGTATTTAATGAGCAAATTGCCCCCGCTGCCAATTATAAAGCCACTACAACTCTAGCAGCAGCCCTCAAATCAGACCAACCTTCCTTTAAACAACAAAATATTTACTATCCTGAATATCGAGAACTTAAAGAAGCAGATGGCAGCAAAAATAAAATCCTTTCTCGCTTATTTTATGCTGATCAATTTGATGGTAAACAAATGAAAGGTTTAACTATTATAGATCGTTCTCGAGGTGGAGTTAATCAAATTGTTGTTTCCGAATCAGCTAAATGGAACAGTAAACAACAAGTTTGGGATTTTTACAATGGCACTATCTATTTAGTAGCTTCTGATCGCTCATATCGGAATATTTTACGATTTGAACATCAGCAATTACAACTCCCTCGTACTCCTTTAACCTTAGCTGAAAATAGCCGGGACTATGGGGAAATGAATATTTCCCAAGCTTTAGAACAACTGGAAATAGAACGCATGGGTGGTAACGATCAAAAAATTCGCAAATTACAAGTACGAATTCAACAAAAAATTGCCTTTCCTTTCGTTTGCGTGATTTTTGGTTTAGTTGGTTCAGTTATGGGTAGCATCCCTCAACGTACCGGACGCGGGACAAGTTTTGGTATTAGCGTGATCGTGATTTTTAGTTATTATTTACTACTATCTGTTTCTGGAGCTTTAGCACAAGCTGGTATACTTTCTCCCTTAATTGGTGCTTGGTTGCCCAACTTATTTGGATTAGGAGTAGGTTTATTTTTATTAATACGAGTAGCTCAAAGATAATGTAATTTAATAGATCGCGTATCTGGGGATTAATTTTTTGTTGAGTAATAATTTAATCAACAAAAAGTTATATATTGTTTATTATCTAGCCCCATTTTGATATGAGTAAAATTCGCACTGTCATCATTGAAGATAATGTACTCACTCGCCTGAATATTTGCACAGTATTACGTCAACAAGAGGAAATTGAAGTAGTTGGAGAAGCTGATAATGCTCGTCATGGACTAATAATGTTAAAGAAGGTGCAGCCTGATATTGCGATTGTTGATATAGGTTTACCAGATGAAGATGGTATTGAATTAACCAAGAAGATTAAAGCGATCGCTAATCATCGCCAATTACCGAACACGAAAGTATTAATTTTGACATTATTTGATGATAAAGAATCTGTACTCAGAGCCTTTAGTGCTGGTGCAGACTCTTACTGCATGAAGGATATCCAGTTTGATAATTTACTTGAAGCTGTAAGGATAACTGCTGATGGTAATCCTTGGATTGATCCAATGATTGCCAGAATTATTTTAGAACAAGTGCAGCAAAAAACTGTTGTTAAATCTGATCATAATCAACCACCTATTAAGTCTAGCATTCTCACGGAGAGAGAGTTAGAAGTGTTAAAATTAATAACTGAGGGTTGTCGTAATGCTGCAATTGCTGAGAAACTTTATATTACAAGTGGAACCGTAAAAACACACGTTGCCAATATTATGAACAAATTATGTGCTAATGACCGGACTCAAGCAGCAATTATTGCTCTGCGTTCTGGCTTAGTTGCATAAGTTGGAGGGAAATATTTACAAATGTTAAGTTAAAGACATCTTACGATTCAAGTATGTGAAAAGTTGAGTCAAATTATGACTGAAAAAAAGTTAGATAAGCTCAAGCTCATGGTCGTAGATGACGAGCTAGATAACTTAGATTTACTTTATCGCACTTTTTGGAAAGATTTTACAGTCTATAGAGCTAATAATGCCAGTGAAGCCTTAGCCGTCTTAGAAAAAGAAGGTGAAATGGCTGTGATTATCTCTGACCAAAGAATGCCCGATATGAACGGTAGTGAATTGTTAAGTCTGACAGTAGAGCGGTTTCCTGATACAATTCGGATTTTGTTAACTGGTTTTACTGATGTAGAAGATTTAGTAGATGCAATTAACTCAGGTCGCGTCTTTAAGTATATTACAAAACCTTGGAATCCCAACCAACTCCAATTATTAGTTAATCAAGCTAGTGATATATATCGCTTAGTCAAAAAACGAGTAGCAGAATTATCTCGGTCATTGCGAAAGGAATCTTTATTTAATGCTGTGACAACGGCAATTAGAGAATCTTTAGATTATGATAATATGCTGCAAAAAATTGTTACCACCCTTGGAGAAACATTTGCTGCTGATCATTGCTTACTCAAACCAATCGAGGATTATTTACTCACAGAAAAGCAATTTTCTTATCAAAATCCTGAATTTCAAGCTGGGGAATTATTCCCAGATCCTAATAGGTTAATTGCCGAAGTTTTTCAAACCCACCATTATCAAATAACCGCAAGTATTTATAACGATATTCCTTGTCAACACTTGGTTATTCCCCTTATTTATCAACAACATTTACTAGCTATTGTGGCTATTTGTAAGTTCGGAAATAATCATATTTGGCATCCAGAAGATATTCAACTGATTACAGGTGTAGCTGAACAAGCTGCTTTAGCTCTTTCTCAAGCCAAACTCTATCAACGTTTGCAAGAAAAGCAACAACAAATTAACCTAGAGTTAGAAGTAGCTCGCCAAATTCAACACAACCTGTTACCGCAAATTTTACCAGAAATAGCAGGTGTAAAAGTTCAAGCTCGCTGCTATCCAGCCCGGGAAGTAGGAGGTGATTTTTTTGAGGTATTTGTCCATTCTAATGGTGATTTATGGTTAGCTGTTGGTGATGTTTCTGGGAAGGGTGTTCCAGCAGCTTTGTTTATGGCTAGTACAATTTCTCTGCTCCGGCGGGAACTATCTCAAGAAGTACCAGTAGAGCCAAATGTGATGATGCAAAATCTTAATTATGCTTTGAGTAATGACTTAATCAGCAGTAATTGTTTTATCACGATGGTTTTAGCAACTTATCACCCCAGTACCAGAGAACTTGTCTATGCTAATTCTGGGCATATTTATCCTTTTGTGTGGTCACAATCTGCAACTTTGGATGATTCTCCTCATTATCTAAAAGTTCGGAGTATTCCTTTAGGAATATTACCTGAATGGCAGGCTGAATCTGGCCGTTTGGTTCTTGCTTCTGGCGATATATTACTACTTGCTAGTGACGGTATTACGGAAGCAAGTGTATGGAAAAGTTCAGACAATCCTCAAAAAAATCATCGTTTTATGTTAAATCAAGCAGGTTTATGGGAATTAATTAAAAAACAACCTCAACCACTTAATCTTGATAATTTATTAGCTCTTATTCAAGCCAATAATAATGTCCAAGAAGATGATCAAACTATAGTGTCTTTGGAGGTTTTGTAGGTTATGAAAAGTGAACTTTGCGTTCCCAGTGACCTGAATTTTATCAATATTGTGGAAGACTGGTTATTGGGATGTTTACAATTACATCTGGGGGAATCTGTTGATTGGACTAAACAATCAATTCGTTTACGATTGGCTTTGACAGAAGCATACTCTAATGCTGTCCGTCATGCTCATAAGGAAAAGCCAAATGTACCAATTTTATTACGTTTAGAATTGAAAAACCGGGATTTATCCATAGAGATTTGGGATTATGGTGAAGGCTTTAATCTCGCTACTTACTTTCCACCTAACCCCATTGAAAAACAAGAAGGTGGTTATGGTTGGTTAATTATGAATCAGCTAATGGATAACGTTGAGTATCAATTGCACGTCAATGGCGCTAATTGCCTGAAACTAGAAATGACTTTCCCCAATCTATCTCCTGATTCCTTAAAAAATTGACACTTTCATAAATAGTCTGACAAAATTAAATTCACTCGTTGAGAGAGAGAACCCTTAACTGGGAACAGGGAACAGAAAAATCAGTTGTGTAATTAATTCTGTCCCATTACTTACAAGGAACTTCTATAAGTTATACAGTATTTTTAAATAAAACTATTGTGGGACGGGCATCTTGCCTGTCCAAATTTTAGGTAATTAGGGATCTTCTGGAAACACCCATTTTGGTGGTTCTGTCATTTTTTTCCGCAATCTTTCTTCAGCTATTTCTAGCATTTGATCTAAGGAAGTTTCTTCAATAAACTTTGAAGTTGATTCTCTAAACTCGATATGAGGACATTTATCACCTAAAACACACCCGTTAACACAGGCCTCTGCACAGTTAATTTTTTGTTCCACAATTAATTCCTCTCTGATTTGAGTGTTTTGCTTTGTCTAAGAATTTTACTATTATTGGTCAATAGCTTTGCCAAATTGGAAAAAGCCTTGATTTATAGCGACTGTCTTGATTCTGAGAACTGAATTTTTTGACAAAAAAACCTTTATTTAGGGCTTTAACCATAGTCGATAACAGAAAAATCAAATGGAGCTAAGCGGATTCGAACCGCTGACCCCCTCAATGCCATTGAGGTGCGCTACCAACTGCGCTATAACCCCGAAACCCTAATTCAGTAAGCTTTTTAGTTTATTGGTTAGTTTTTTTTATTTGTCTCTTTTGTGATTATATGTCAATCTATGTCAATTCAGTCAAGACAATTGTATTAAGAAATATTAAGCAGTAGGACGTAAGCATCACTGACATAAAGTCCAGCCAGCTTTTCTGCTCTGTGAGTATACTTCTGGCTGAACATTTTTCCTAAATTTTATTCAAATCCCATTGCTTCAGCGACAGCTTTAATATCTGCGGCAATACCCTGTTTGAACTGAGCATGACTGTGTTTAATAGCTGTATCTGGGTCTTTCAAACCATTACCAGTTAAGACACAAACCACAGTTGCACCTGTAGGAACTTGGTCTTTTACCTGTAACAATCCGGCCACAGAAGCCGCACTAGCAGGTTCACAGAAAATCCCTTCCGATGATGCTAAAAGTCGGTAAGCGTCGAGAATTTCATCATCAGTTACAGATCGGAAACTTCCTTGACTGGCTGTTTGAGCCGCGATCGCTTTATCCCAACTGGCAGGATTCCCAATTCTAATGGCTGTGGCTATGGTTTCAGGATGTGCCACTGGTTGACCATTTACCAAGGGTGCAGCACCCGCAGCTTGAAAACCCATCATTTTCGGTAAGCGATCGCATTTACCATCTTGATGATATTGACAAAAGCCCATCCAATATGCTGTGATATTACCCGCATTGCCCACGGGAATACATAACCAATCGGGGGCATCACCCAAGGCATCAACTACTTCAAAAGCTGCTGTTTTTTGCCCTTCTAAGCGGTAGGGGTTGACAGAATTTACCAAAGTGATGGGATATTGATCTGCCATTTCTCGAACAATTTCCAGAGCGCGGTCAAAATTTCCTTGAATAGCGAGGACTTGGGCCCCATAGAGTAATGCTTGTGCCAACTTACCCAAAGCTACGTAACCATCGGGAATTAACACAAAGGGTTTCATTCCCCCGCGTCTAGCATAGGCAGCGGCAGCGGCAGAAGTATTACCAGTGCTGGCACAAATTACAGCCTTAGCACCTGCTTCTGCCGCTTTAGAAATTGCCATTGTCATCCCCCGGTCTTTGAAGCTACCAGTGGGGTTAAGACCATCATATTTAACATACACCTTGACCTGTCTGCCAATACGTTCGGCGATCGCTGGCACGGGAATCAAAGGTGTGTTACCTTCCAACAGAGTTACCACGGGGGTTTTTGCGCTGACAGGCAAGTATTGACGATAGGCTTCTATCAGCCCTGGCCATGGTTGGCAATGAGATTTAGCAGCAGACAGGCTCAAAGTCACAGGATTTTTAAATTTCTTAATTAAGGGTTGGGGATTGGGAATGCTTTGCTTACAAGTATCCCACTTTTCAAGTTTATATGTTAGTTGCAGAACACCGTCACGATGATCGGAGTCTCTTATCACTAAATTTGTAACCTATTAGAGTATATGATGAAAACTATATAATATCTTAACAAAGATTAAGATAAGTATATTATACTATCTCTAAATGGTGTGAGTTAAGTTTCTAATGCCAACCACTATGTCTACTATGTCATTCAGTGTTTCCGAGTGCGAATCCCACGCTAACTTAGTCAAGAAGTTAACGAAGGCTTACTATCGAGACGATCAGCAAGTTAAATTCATGGACTTGCAAGCAGAGGTAGATTCCCTTTTAGAGCAATTGCAAAATCTCAAAAGCGAAAGAGTGGAAGCTCCTAGCGACGAAGAATAAGCCACTTATCTGGTAACTATTCAAATCGCTG
The DNA here is from genome assembly GCA_031374905.1 of Dolichospermum sp. OTE_70_metabat_362_sub. Classification (GTDB taxonomy): domain Bacteria; phylum Cyanobacteriota; class Cyanobacteriia; order Cyanobacteriales; family Nostocaceae; genus Dolichospermum. The sequence goes on along the minus strand of JANMGZ010000740.1, from coordinate 7,333 downwards.
ATTAGTTTGTGACCAACGTTGCAGCCTATATCCTTGCTCATTTTCTACCAGTAACGCTAGAGATTGGTCATCAGTAAGTTGAGCGATCGCTATTAGCGTTTGCTGGTTTGCACGGGCAAAATCACTATAAATTACTTTGCTATCCGCCGACAAAATTAGCGTTAGCGGACGTTTTTGATATTCTACCTGTTGTGAGTGGTTGCCATCGGACTGATTTAAAGATTCTATAGCTGGAACAGAAATAGTTAGGACAATCTCTTGCTGTTGATCATTAGTTAAATCGGCCAACTGAACTGGCCAATCAGCCATTTTTTCCACCATTTCCTGAAAATCAGGAATAGCGCCAGCAGTTATATCACCAGATTGTTGTAATTTTCGCCAGATAGTTGGCAGCATTAACTCTATTAATTGGGGTTTTTGTTGATATAGTTCTTTTACAGATACCGGAGACGGTTCTACCCATTTTAAAGCATCCACAGTTAAAGCTAAAGGTTGAGGTTGGAGAGACTTAACCTTGCTTTCAGGCAGCGCAGAACCAGATATTAACAAGCGCAAACCTTGATCATGTACTTGTACAGCTTTAATAGTAGTAGTAGTAACTTCTTGTTCTCCATCAGATTTCCAAACAATAATTTGCATACTTGGATCAGAACTAATACCTAGAATTTTTCGCCAAAATTTTCGAGGTTGATTTTTCAGTTGGTCAAAATTAGTAAACGGATAATGTAACCAGCTTGTACCATCTTGAAATGCACTAACTTCTACTTGATACCAAACTTGATTATTAGTTATTTTCAAATCAGTTTGCAGAGATATTGGCAACCAATCCTGCTGATTAATCCGACCAATTTGTTTGACAGTCCCAATAATTCGACTTTTATGAGGATTGATTTGGTCATCATCAAGTTTAGTCAAAATATCTTGAATATAGTTGAGCGTTTCCGGGTTAAGATTCGGTTGTGCTTGCAACCAAGCATTAGCTCTTTCTTCCCCCCGTTGCACCTTAAAAATTAGGGCTATCCAGGCTAAAACTGCCCGACGATTAGGATTGAGTCGCAACGCTACAGCAGCACGATTCCAAATTCTACCTTTATCTGTTTGTAATAAAGTAGCAATGTCTTGAGCATAATCAGGTGAAGTTTCAAATACCTGTAAAGCTTTTTCCCAACGACCATCAATAATATCTGCTGTAACTTGTTGATTAGGACTTGCCCAACTTTTTTCAGCTTGCATTTTCGTGAATTCAGAATGTAAGCGAATGACATCTATTTGCGCCTGTGCTGCTGCTGAAAAAGGCTGTTTACGCTGTTTTTCTAGAGATGTTAACCATGTTAAAGCCGGAGTCCAAAGTCCATTTCTGGCTAATAATACAGACTGTTTAAAAGCAAATTCATCAACTGCGGGGTTTTGAAAATTAATCGCTTCTAAAAATATAGAATTAGCAACTAATTTACTAGGTTTAACTTGATAAACTTGCAAATTTGGTTCTATACTTACCGTTTGATGAAGAATTAATTCTTTGATATTATCACCCGTTACCTGTTGCCATTTTGGTAATTGCCCATTTCGAGTTTTCCAAGATAACATTTGTTGTAAGCTTTTCAACGTAGGGTTGTAATAGACAATTTGACCATAGATAATATTATCATTGTCCTTTTTGTGTTCACCCCGCAAGTAAAACCAAAATCCTGGTGATAGGTTAGTATCTGTAAAAGCTTTTACCTTAGTTAAAGGTAAATGTATCTTTGCTTCTTGGTTATCTGATTCGGAAATGGCTGCAACTGAAGGGGAATCTATAAAAGTTTTCGATAGCCCAATAATAGGCAATTTGCTAATTAAATAATAATATTTTTCTGACTGAAATTTATATTCTAAATCCTGGGAAAGTTGATAAATTCTTAGTTCTACTAATTCCTGACAATTAGATTGACAATTAGCCCGTTTTTGGAAAATTGGTAATAAAAAAGAATCTTCTGACTTACTATCTAAAGGCAGAGTTGCGCCAGCTAGACGTTGTTTTTGACTTAAACTGAGTTGAATAGCTGTGAGTGTCTGAGGTAATTCGCGCTTACCTGTAGATATTTTTGCCCATTTTGGTAAAAATTCATTCACCCAGCTAACCTGTGCGGGGTTTAAGATAAATAAAACACTAATCCAACCAAAACCGATAATTGCACCAGCACTGCTAAACAACAGACTCAGCGCCAAAGCAGACGACAACCAACTACGCCACTGAGAAGATTTTGGTGGTTTTTTGACATTTTTCTTGGTTACACCTTGAGAAGGCTGATTCAGCCTAGCAGCTTTTGGCCTGCGTTTACGCGGTTTATTGGTCATCTGACATCACTAACGCTGGTAATTTGACGTTGTTCAAAATCATCTCTAGATTTTGACAAACTTATGGGAATTTTGCCAGTGTAATTGGGTAAAACTTAAAACTTCGCCCAGATCCCCGACATCTTCAAGATGTCGGGGATCTGATTGGAGATATAGTTATTTATTAATAATTGAAAATAGGTATATTTTTGCTCAAATCACGAATAGGGAGAAAATAAGCAATAAAAAAGGTTTGGTTGTCAACCAAACCTTGACTTAAATCCAGTGCATAACAACATCCCGAATTAATTTAACCTTTCTGATCTATTCTTAGCATCTTCCTATAGTATGTATACAAATATCATAAAACCTGATAAGAAATGATATTTATAGCCAAAAATAAAGGACGGGTTTGATCCCGTCCGCAATAATAGCTTGAAAGTGATAGTACACCTTAATATTTAAAAATATATTATGAATAAAATTCAATAGATTGTTAGGAGAGTCAATGAATACAACCACAAGAATATTAATTTAGTTATTGCTCGCTGTTGTGATCATTATTTATCCATATAACCATTCTAATTTATCATAATTATATTTTTTTGTAATGCCAAAATGCCGAATGATAATTGACAACTAATAATTATTTTTACAGGATAAATCCAGCAAGTTAGCCAATTTATAGACTATGCGCGCACCAACGTTACCATCCCATTCAGCATCACCAACTTCGCAGACATCAAAACCAATTATTTCTCTACCACTATTTACAACTTCGCGGAATAGACAATAAACTTGTTCTAATTCTAATCCTCCCGGAACAGGAGTACCTGTATTTGGGCAAAGTTTAGGATCTAAACCATCAACATCAAAGCTAATATAAACCTTTTCTGGTAGATGACTGATAATTTCTCGACATAAATCTAGCCAAGTTTTCCCCGCATATAGTTGTTGTTTAATTGCTGAATCATAATAACCAATAATGCGATCATTTGATTGATTAATTATTTGCACTTCATCATGACAAATATCTCGCACACCAACTTGGACTAATTTGGAAATTTGCGGTATTTTTATGGCATTGAACATGATAGACGCATGGGAAAATTCAAATTCCTCATAAGCATTTCGTAAATCTGCATGGGCATCAATATGTAAAATGCCCCAGTCATCATATTCATGCGCTAAGGCTTGGAAGTAACCTAATGGTGAACTGTGATCACCACCAATTACAGCTACTCTTTTGCCTTGATTGATTGCTGCTTGGGAATGAGTAAATAACCATTGATTTACCTGTTTTCCTGCTTGGTTAATGGCTGTGAGGATAGGAGTTAAATCTGGTGAATCTGTCAAAGCTTTACCTTGGGCTTGACGTTCAATAATTTTGGCCGCTTGTTGACGATAATAGTTATTTTTTTCGATCATTTCTGGGGGAATTTCTACCATAAATATTCCCTGTTTCCAACCATCAGGATGATCAAAATCAAATAAATCTATTTGCAGGGAAGCATCTAAAATTCGCTGTGGTCCATTAGCTGTTCCTGCACCATAGGAAACGGTAACTTCCCAAGGTATGGAGAAGATAATTAAATTTGCTGAATCGTAATCATCAGGTAATCCGAGGAAGTTACCATTTTTTTCGGCTACGCTATTGGGATTATAGTTGGCAATGGAGTTGTTCATGTTGCAAATTATGGATAATTAGAGTTTTCTTGATCGCTGCTAATTTTAATTTCTATACAGATTCTCGGTTGAGTGAGACATAAGAACCCCACCCTCAACCCCCTCCTCGCAAGCGAGGAGGGGACAAAAAAATCAAACTGACAAGTTTTAGTTGGGTGAGATATGTGTAAATTTAACTTATAATAACTTGGTTGAGTGCTTTTGTTTAAGGCTATTATGCGTAAGGGTTTACTTGTAAAATGGAAAGATGATAAGGGTTTTGGATTTATACAACCCAGTGATGGAAGTAAAGAAATTTTCCTTCATATCAGTAAAATAAAAGGGGCTAGTCGTCGTCCAAAAGTTGGAGATACAATTATTTATAAATTAACAACAGCAGATGGAAAAGTTTGCGCTACCAACGCTTCAATTGAGGGTGTTGCACCTTTATCTCCAAGAAAACAGCAAAAGGCAAAAAAATGGAGTTTCATGAAAATCCTCATCCGTATTCCTGTTGCTATTGGTTTTCTTATTTTAGCAACTCAATTTAGTGGTAGCCGTTCTCCATCTCTAATTACATCTTTTACCAAACCAGGATGTAAAATTAAAGGTAATATTTCCAAAAGCAGTGGACGTAAGTTTTATCATGTTCCGGGTGCAGAGGATTATGAATTAACAGTAATTGATCAAATCAAGGGTGAAAAATGGTTTTGTACAGAATCTGAAGCCTTAGCAAATGGTTGGCGTAAAGCACCAAAGTAAAATTTCTCTAAATATCATGAAAAACGACGAGCATTTAAACAACACCATTCTTTTCTTTTCCAGAGAGTAGCTACAATCCAACCATTTTGTTCTAAAGCATCAGCAACACCTTTAGATTGTTCTAATAAAATACCACTGAAGATACCCCAAGTGCTAGGTTTGGTAATTGCGGTCATTTCTGGGAGTAATTCAATAATTACATCAGCTAAAATATTGCAAACAATACCATCTACAGGCTGATCAATTATTTTCCGTACCATGTCTACACTACCCTCAATAGGAACTAAACAATCTGGACGGATATCATTAAGAGCGCGATTACTAAAAGTGGATCTTACTGCTAAGGGATCGTTATCAACGGCATAGACTTTACCAGCACCTAATAATATTGCCCCAATGCCTAGAATACCTGAACCACAACCAATATCGGCAATGATTAAGGGTTGTCCTGTTTCTTCACTGTTGAGGAAGGATTGGGGAACTTCACTCAAGCGCATTTCTAGGGATTCTAAACATAATTGCGTGGTGGCGTGATTACCCGTACCAAATGCTACACCAGGATCTAGACGAATTACCAACCGATCTAAGGAGTCGGGTAAAGGTAGCCAAGCGGGATTAATCAGGAAGCGATCGCCTATTTCTTCAGGTTGCCAATGTTGTTTCCAGCTACTAGACCAGTCTTCCTCATCAATTAAACCCCAATGGAGTATGGGTGAAGGGAGTCCTACACACATTGCATCTTGGCGCAGCCATAGTGATAAAGCAGCCAAATCCAGTAGTTGGGTTCTAAAGCTAGGTAAATAAGCCTTGACGAAGGAGACATTACCCTTAATCTCTACTGATGTACCACGACAGCCAAATTTTTCTAACCGCCAAAATATAGTATCTTCTAAATCTGGTTCAGATAAAATATTCAATTCCCACCAAGTGTTTACCATAGAATTTGAGATTTTAGATGTTAGATTCGTAAAAACAAACCATGATTTTTATGATGAGCAAATTATTCAATCATCCTCATCAAATAAATCACAAAAATCACAGTTAAAGATGATTTATCCAATTAGCAAATTATTCAATCATCCTAATCAGATAAATCACAAAAATCACAGTCCAGAATTAAAGTGCGACTGTATAAGCGTCCCGAATACCGTCTACTTTTTTAATTTCCTCTAAAATGCCATCGGGTAAAGGATCATCAATGCTCAGAGCCATAACAGCATCACCACGCACGATTTTCCGACCTACCTGCATACTAGCAATATTGACATTAAAACTACCGAGTAGAGAACCGAGTTTACCAATAATACCTGGCATATCACGGTGTAGGGTGAACAGCATATATTTACTGGGAGGAACGTTAATAGGGAAACCGTCAACATCTGTTAAGTGAATTTCTTTATCACCTAATAATGCACCTGTGACAGAATGTGTACCTAAAGTTCCTGTAGCTTGGAGATGCAATGAACCAGCATAATCCCTTGCGGAAGCATCCCTTGTTTCAATGACTCGAATACCCCGTTCTTTGGCTTCTATGTTAGCGTTAACGTAATTTACTCGTTCCCGCAGGGCTTGGTAAAGTAGTCCTTTGAGGGCGGCTATAACTAAGGGTTGGCTTTTATTAGTTGCCAGTTCACCTTGTAGTGTAACATTAAGTGTCTCGACTCTACCGCCGGTGAGTTGACCAACCAAGTTACCCAAGGTTTCCGCTAATTCCATGTATGGCTTGAGTTCTTCGAGGATATCGGGACTAAGTCCAGGAATATTCACAGCGGAACGAGCAGGTAGTCCTAATAACACATCCCGAATTTGTTCAGCCACATCTATGGCAACATTAACTTGAGCTTCAGCAGTGGAAGCACCAAGGTGAGGGGTAAGAATAACTTCTTTACCCAAGCGTAGTAATTCCGAATCACCTAATGGTTCAGAATCAAACACATCCAACGCTGCCCCAGCAATTACACCATCTCTAATTGCTACCGCTAAAGCCGCTTCATCAATAATACCACCACGAGCGCAGTTAATAATTCTGGTGGTGGGTTTCATTAACGCCAAAGTTTTCGCGTTAATTAAATTGGCAGTTTCCTTAGTTTTGGGAATGTGCAAGGTGATATAGTCAGCTTGCTGAAATAGCAAATCTAACTCCACTAATTGACAACCTAGTTGTTCGGCTCTTTCGCTGGAAATAAATGGATCATAAGCTAAGAGTTTCATCCCCATAGCCTTAGCTACATTAGCAACATGAGAACCAATTTTTCCTAAACCGACAACGCCGAGGGTTTTTTTGTATACTTCTGAACCAACAAACGATTTTCGATCCCACTCACCACGTTTAATTGAAGCGTTAGCATCAGGAATATGACGAGATAAGGATAACATCATGGCTAAAGCGTGTTCGGCTGCGGCAATGGTATTACCTTCTGGGGAATTGACGACAACAATCCCTTTACGAGTAGCTGCGGGAACATCAACGTTATCCACACCTACACCAGCACGGCCAATAATTTTTAATTTTGTGCCAGCTTCTATAATTTCTTGAGTAACGCGAGTTCCAGAACGGATCATCAGCGCGTCATACTCACCAATAATGGCT
>JANMGZ010000739.1:0-2197 GCA_031374905.1 Dolichospermum sp. OTE_70_metabat_362_sub | reverse complement strand
CAGTCAAACTCATAGAAATTTTGACTTATTCTTATTTAGAATTAAAAACAGATGTAATTAGTGAACAACCGCAAAATCTAATTACAGAATTACGTAATCTGGAAGGATTTCTCGATTCTCGATTAGAAGTAACGATTAATAGAGAAAATACCCAAAAATTACTCAATCAAATTTTGTCTTTAAGGGAAAAACGGCAACAATTACAAGAGAGTTTAAATGAAATTAATTCTTCAGAATTGTTAGAGGAATTACAAGCTACTCAAGAACAACTAGAAAATACAATTTCCGAATATCGTCAAGCTGTAAATACGGAAATTGAACAAGCTCGAAAAGTTAGAATGAGAGCAGTTGAACGAGCTAGAAATCAAGCAAAAGAAAATATTGACAGTGTAGAAAAGCAGCTAAATATTCTGGAAACTGCCATTGAAAAGGCTAAAGATAAACTTTGTCAACTACTTATAGAAGAAACAGCATTTCGGAATCAATATTTGATTATTTATCCTACCTTAGTTTTACTTGTCTTGATAGCCTTGATGATTTTATTGGGTATTTTTAGTCAATCAGCACTATGGCTTTTATTAAAACATTTTGTAGGAAACTTAGTTAATTATCTGCTCTCGATATCTCTAGCTGTTTTAACTTACTTAGGTACAGTTTGGATTAAGTATAATTCTACTATCCGCGAACCTATTCAACAGATTCAGAAAAAAATTAAAAGCTTAGAAAGTAGTTTAAAAGCTAATACGGTTGAATTACGACGTAGCTATAATGAACAATTAAAATTAGAGTATGATCTTTATGCTCAAAATCTTCGCATTGAAACATTAAATTATTTAATTAAAACAACCAAACAAAAAGGAGAAAATTTACGTCAAACCATTAGTAAACTTTCAGGAATATATAACGATTTAGTAACCAAACGATCACAAGCTAATACATACTTCTCCGATATTAGACTAACTGTATTAACTAACCAAGATATTGATGATTATTATCTATTATCAAACTTACCAACTAAAAAATTCACACAGGAACAAATCAGCCGTTCTCAATCTTGGCAAATGTCAGCCACAGAATTTGAAAATCAACTTATAGCTTTTGCTAGACAGCAATTTGATAATTTGAGTAATTTATCAATTGGAGAATTATTAAAACAATCAGATATAATTCCCGAAAATACTCGTACTCAAAGATTAAATCAACTTTATGATAGTGCTAAATTATTGGTGAGACTTCAGGATATTGAAACTAACTTAAATTCTGCTGCTCAAAAAGAAATCAATCTTTGGGTAGGTGCTAAAGATAAAGAAGAAATGATTAGTTTTTATAGTCGTTTTCATCTAAATTTAACCACTCTAGTAGTTGAAGATGAGCGAAGATTATGTTTATTAACTCGCTATTTAGGCTTTCCTGCTTATTTTCTCAGTCAAGTTGAGTTTTATCGTCATTGTTATGAACAGAGTCAAAGTCAAAAAATCGAGAATGAAGATCATATTCCCGATTTAATTCCCGAAGAAATCGGCGGAAATAGAGAGTTAGAAGAAGCCTACAAAACCTTACTTTTATCCATTGCTGTTGATATATTAGCCAAAAATTCTCAAGGTGATTATCATTTCCAAACTCAGTTACTAGGCAAAGATCGTAAACAAATTGCTTCGGCTTTCACAACTGAATTTACTCTTCAGGAAATATATGACAAACTTCAAGACGATATAGAAATATTTGAACCAGATATAATTTACCAGAAAGTAGAAAAATTCACAGCTTCAGCAGAAGATTTAACTACTTATGAACGTAAGCTGTTAGATAAGGTACTTTCAAAATACAATCCTCTGAATTAGTCCTTGATTGATTAACGTCTGAATCAGACTAAGAATTTAACATGGTTGTGAGTTTTATAGTCCTCTTGGGTTAGCATATTCTTTTATCGTTGGCTTTAGAGGGTGTTTGAAAAGTCTAATTTATTACTTGCAAGGGCGACTAGAAGTCGCGGCTACACAGACAAAACCTGCCTTCGCAGGTTAAAAACCCTTGATTTTGGATTAGTCCACGCAGGTGGACTTTGTTTGTGTAGTCGCGATTTATAATCGCCGGAAACTTTTCAAACATCCTCTTAGCCCTGAGACTGTCAACCCTCCCTAGCTTGATGATTTTGAGGTAGGTAAGGCAATAGAGAAGATTTGAACCAAGATTTGGA
>JANMGZ010000658.1:0-4922 GCA_031374905.1 Dolichospermum sp. OTE_70_metabat_362_sub | reverse complement strand
GGTGGAGGATGATCTTAGCTTTGAGGACAAGATGAGTGAGTTTACAATGGCATTAGGTGAGGAAATGCGAGAGGGGCAATTGCTGGACGAGGAGATTAAAAAACAATTATTAAAGGTGGGATTTATCGTTAGTGACGAGTTGGTTGATTTTTAATGAGATGAATATGACTCAGGTTCTCAGGTTGGTAATTCCGATTGTCGTGTAAATATTTTTGAAACGAAAAATTATATTTATCCTGATGTGAGCGTTACTTGCAATGATTGCGATCGCACTGCCATCCAAGCGATTCAATATCCCTGTCTAATTGTTGAGGTCTTATCTCCAAGTACAGCCAGTTATGACCGAGGGGATAAATTTAGATTGTATCGTCGTAATCCTAATTTGCAAGACTATGTTTTGGTTGATGCTGAGAAAATAGCGATTGATTTATACCGCAAAAATGATCGTGGTAATTGGGAGATTTTTAATTATCAGTCGAGGGATAATATCGAGCTACAAAGTATTGATTTAAGTTATCCCATTGAGTCGGTTTACAAAGATATTGTTTTTGAGGAATCAGTATAAATCGCTAGTATTTCCAATCAATTGGGGAATGAGTAAAGATCGCTTAATAGATATTTAGTAAAGGTAGTGTTTGAGTTATGAGTGATTGGAAAGATACAGAAATAGGTTTGATTCCTAGAGATTGGAAAATTGAAAAGATTGACAATATAAAGTCAGAGCAAAAAGCTGCAATTGCAATGGGACCTTTTGGATCAAATATTACAAAAGACAATTTTGTTGATCATGGAATACCAGTAATTAGAGGAAATAATTTAACAGATTTTATTTTTAGAGATGATGAGTTTGTATTTCTAACTGAAGAGAAGTCAAAGAAATTATCATCAAGTTCTTGTAAAAAAGGCGATATAGTTATTACTCACAGAGGAACATTAGGACAAGTTGGATATATTCCTAACAAATCTAAATATGATAAATATATCATATCTCAGTCAGGAATGAAAATATCAGTTAACGAATCAGTTGTTAACAGCAAATTTTTATTCTTATTTTTAAAATCAAGACTTGGACAGCATCTACTATTACGAAATACATCTCAAACTGGCGTACCTGCAATTTCTCAGCCAACTACATCGTTAAAATTAATACCAGTTCCTTTACCTCCTTTAAAAGAACAAACGGCAATTGTCAAAGTTATTTGGACAATACAAGAGAAAATCGAAAATCTGATGCGGCAAAATGAGACTTTAGAGGCAATCGCACAAACTCTATTTAAGCATTGGTTTATAGATTTCGAGTTCCCCAACGCAGACGGTAAGCCCTATAAATCATCTGGTGGGGCAATGATTACTTCAGAGTTAGGTGATATTCCTAGAGGTTGGAAAGTTGGAACTTTGAGTAATGAATTTGAAATTATTATGGGTCAATCTCCAGCAGGTTCTAGCTTTAACGAAGATAAGCAAGGGATAGTTTTCTTTCAAGGTAGAACAGATTTTGGATTCCGTTTTCCTAGCGTAAGACTATATACAACTGAACCTTCAAGAATTGCAGAAAAATTTGATATTTTAGTTAGTGTTCGTGCGCCAGTTGGTGATATCAATGTTGCATCTGAAAAGTGTTGTATTGGTAGAGGATTAGCAGCTATTAAAAGTAAAGACAAATCTTATTGTTTGCATAAGCTTAAATCTTATAAAAAACTTTTTAATCTTTTTGAAAGTGAAGGAACAGTTTTCGGTTCAATAAATAAACAAAGCTTTAATGACCTGGCAAGTATTATTCCAAATAATGAAGTTATTAAAAATTTTGAAATTCTTGTTCAAACAATGGACAAAAAATTCTATGTTAATAATTTACAAATTCAAACCCTAACTAAAACCCGTGATACATTATTACCTAAACTAATGAGTGGTCAACTCCGCGTTGATATGTAACTAACTCTCTTTCCTTCTGCCTTATTCTAAAGATAAATATCCACCTCCACCTACCTATGCAGTATAACGATAATCCAGAATTTAATGATTTTTTAGACGAACAATACGAAGAAGTTCAGATAGGAAACTTTTCATCTCCTGCTAGTTTAGTTCTTTTTGAAATGGATATACAAGCTTATATTGAAGCCTATGATAATTATCTAATAGTACAAAAAGAAGCATTTCCACAAAGAGTGATGGAAAAATTTCCTGCACCTATAGCTTTCTATTTTGAAAGAACATACTACGGCTATGAAAATAATAATCAAAGATTAAATTTACTCCGTAGTACTTGGGAATCTTTGATATATATTCTCTACGCTATGGCTATTGGAGAAATTATCGATAGGCAACTAAGTTTATCTACATTGCGGATTTTTAATAATACCAAAATTAAGTTGAATGGAAATGGTTTGTTATCAGATAGGCTAGGCTGTAAACTAGAAATCATCGAAAAAATTTTAGAATATAATAATCTACATACATTTAATCTTATAATTGGTAAAATTGTTCCAATTTCTGTGATTGACAAATTACGTGAATTAAATGATGAAAGAAATTCCTTTTCGCATATTGCAGCTTTAGAAGAATCTCAAGCTGAAGATAAATACAATTTACTTGCATCGAAAGTCATAGATTTGCTTTTTGAAGTAAAGAAGCTAGAGTCTATATCATTAATTCAATACAAAAATACTCTCGGTAGTCATACTAGTATAAGATTTTTAAAATTCGATGGGCATTCATTAAAGAAAAGAAATCATGACTTAACTGTAGACAATAATTTTATAGCAAAAAATATCGATAATTTGAAGGAATATCGATTGTTTTGTAAGTCAATAGACAACAATGAAATTATTTGCTTATCTCCTTTTGCTTTTGGTTATCTTCACAATGGATACCCTCATCTTGTTTTCTACAAGAAACAAGCAGAAGAACCCAACTATTTTATATTTGAAATAGTTGCTGACCAATCCGGCGAAATTCAAATAGAACGGAATATTTTTGATGTATCAATTCAAGCACTTGGATTACTATTATGAAATACCTCACCGAAGACGAAATCGAACAATACCAACTCCAACTTCTACAAACCCTCGGTTATAGCTACTGCAACGGATACGATATCCAGCCAGAAGGCAGAAATAAAGAACGAGAAACTTTCAGTGAAGTAATTTTAAAAAATAGACTCCCACAGGCAATATCAAGAATTAATCCTACCATTCCCCATGATGCTCAATATCAGGCGCAACGGGAAATATTTAATATTGCCAGTTCTGACCTACTCAACAATAACGAAATATTTCATAAATACCTCACAGAAGGCATTACTGTTGAATATCAAAAAGACGGCGAAACTAGAGGCGAACCTGTTAAATTAATTGATTGGGAACACCCAGAAAATAACGAATTTCTCGCCGTCAACCAATTTACGGTAATTGAAGACAATCATAACCACCGCCCCGATATTGTCCTGTTCATTAATGGTTTACCTCTTGTTGTCATCGAACTAAAAAACGCTGCCAATGAAAAAGCCAATCTTAACGCTGCTTATAACCAACTCCAAACATATAAACAAAGAATCCCTAGCCTATTTACCTACAATGCCCTTTTGGTAATTTCTGATGGATTATTTGCCCGTGCAGGTTCACTCACGGCTGGGCTTAATCGCTTCTCTACATGGGAAACCCCCACAGGCAAAAACCAAATTAACGAACTAGAAATTTTAACCAATGGGCTACTCAACAAGCAAACTTTACTAGATTTAATTCGTCACTTTACCGTATTTGAAAAGTCCAAAACCGAAGACCTGAAAACAGGCATAGTTAGCATTACCACCATTAAAAAAATCGCCGCATATCATCAATATTACGCTGTTAATAAAGCCGTCGAATCTATCATTAAAGCCTCATCCCCAGATGGCGATCGCAAAGGCGGTGTAATTTGGCATACCCAAGGAAGTGGTAAATCCCTCTCAATGGTATTTCTAGCAGGAAAACTGGTTTTAAATCACAACCTCCAGAATCCCACCATTGTGATGTTGACAGATCGTAATGATTTAGACGATCAACTATTTGATACCTTTGCCGGTTGTCAGCAACTCCTCAGACAAGACCCCCAACAATCAGGAAATAGAGAACAAGTCCGCGAACTACTTGATACCAACTCAGGCGGTATCATTTTTACCACCGTCCAGAAATTTTCCCCGGCTGATGGCGAAACTCTCTATCCTCAAATTAGTGATCGCCCTAATATCATTGTCCTAGCTGATGAAGCACACCGCAGCCAATACGGTTTTAAAGCCACAGAAGTTAATATTCTGGATGCGGAAGGTAACGTGATTGGTAAACGCACCAAATACGGCTTTGCTAAATATATTCGCCAAGCCTTACCCAATGCTACCTTTGTTGGCTTTACAGGTACACCTGTAGAGCAAACGGATAAAAACACCCCCGCTATTTTTGGCGAATACATTGACATCTACGACATCTCTCAAGCGGTAGAAGATGGGGCAACCGTGCCGATTTATTACGAAAGTCGCTTAGTACCAGTTGATTTAGACGCAGCAGGTAGACAACTTTTAGATGAACTTGACGAAGACCTGAGCTTTGAAGAACTGAGCATCACCCAAAAAGCCAAAGCTAGACAAACCCAACTGGAAGCGATTGTGGGTTCTACCAAAAGACTACAACAGATTGCCCAAGATATTGTTACTCACTTCGAGTCCCGGCAACTGGTAAACAAAGGTAAAGCTATGATTGTTACCATGAGCCGCCAAATCGCCGTTAACCTCTACGATGCCATAATTCAACTCCGCCCCGATTGGCATAGTAATGATTTCAACTTAGGCAAAATCAAAGTCGTTATTACTACATCCGCCAGTGATGATGGTAATTTAGTTGAACATCATACCAGCAAAGGTCAACGTCAAAACCTCGCCCAACGCCTGAAAG
>JANMGZ010000605.1:0-5819 GCA_031374905.1 Dolichospermum sp. OTE_70_metabat_362_sub | reverse complement strand
TCAACAACAAGAAGGTCAAATAGAACCAGCCATTTCTGCCTATCGGGAAGTATTGAAAATAGATCCTGAAAATTATGTAGCTTACAATAATTTAGGTAGTCTTTTGGTAATTCAAGGCAAAATTTCTGAAGCAATTAATATTTATCAACAAGCAATTCGTCAAAATCCCAAAAATGGCTTAGCTTACTATAACCTAGGAATAACTTTATATAACCAGGGTATTTTAAAAGAATCTGCTCAAGTATTTCAACGCGCTCGTCAACAGTATACGACTGAAGGAAATACTGAGCAAATTGCCAGAACTGAACAAATAATGCAGCAAATCGCCCAAGTTTTAGCACCCAAAAAATTGCCAGGAAATTCCTCCAGTAGCACAACAGCAATTACTACTCCACCAATTGAACAAGCACCAGCAAATCTTCCTCCAGTTGAGGAAACACCCACGAATACTTCAACCCTTGAGAAAACTACTTTATTTGATTTGACACCCAAGAAACAGATAACAAATCCCAAATAAATTAGTAATTGTAAAAATCTTACCCAGTTCCTATATTGGCAACCGATTAATATCTTTATTGCAACCAATAACTACCATTGCAGAACCTTTTTTTAACCGTTTAGTTGGTTCGGGATTAATGATAAATTTACCATTATGACTGACGGCTAACATATTTAAACCATAGCGGTTACGAAGTTAGAGTTCAGCAATGGTTTTTCCATTAAATTCATCAGGAACAATCAACTCAACAATACTGTTTATCTGGGTCAAGATCAAATCTTTCTAAAATTCCCGGTTTAGTAAGTGTGCGTGCTAAAGCACAACCAGCTTCATATTCAGGAAATACTACATGATCTACTCCTACCCGTGTTAATAATTTACGGTGAACTTCACTAAAGGCTTTTCCAACTACGTGAGGTACACCACCTTCTTTGACATTGAGAGTAGTAATAACACTTTCCTGAACGTAGTTACCAATAGCAACAATTACGGTATCAAATTCAAAAATTCCGGCTTCTTTGAGGGCTGCTGATTCAGTTGAATCAAGTTGCAAAGCATGACCAACTATTTCTTCATTCAAAGCTTCAGAAACTCGTTTTTCGTCAATATCTGTAGCTAACACTTGATAACCTAAATTATGCAATGTTGAACAAACAGAACGGACAAAACGCCCCCAACCAATGACAGCAAATTGGTGGTTATCTTTACGTAAAATGAAAAATGAAAAAATTTTGTGCTATGGGGCTATTTTGAATTCTCTGCAAGATTTGACATCTTTGCAAGGTAGAATTAATAAGTTATTCTCATGCGAAAAAATATCCCTATCTAATTAAAAACATAGATGGTAGCCTATGAATAAGTTTTTTTCAATTTCCTGTCATCTTTATAATTATTAAATTCATGAGTCAAATACTTTACAAACAAATTCAGGAATTTTACGATGCTTCTTCCAGTTTGTGGGAACAGATTTGGGGGGAACATATGCACCACGGTTATTATGGTGTAGATGGTAAACAGGTGAAAGAACGCCGTCAGGCACAAATTGATTTAATTGAAGAGTTGCTAAAATGGGCAGATGTTAAGGGTGCTGAAAATATCCTTGATGTCGGCTGTGGAATCGGTGGTAGTTCTTTATACTTGGCTGAGAAGTTTGGGGCAAATGCAACCGGAATTACTCTCAGTCCTGTACAAGCCGCTAGAGCCAGCGAAAGGTCTTTGGCAATGAATTTGAGTCAAAAGACTAGATTTATGGTTGCCAATGCCCAAGAAATGCCTTTTGAGGATAATTCTTTTGATTTAGTCTGGTCACTGGAAAGCGGTGAACATATGCCAGATAAAACTAAGTTTTTACAAGAGTGCTATCGCGTGTTAAAACCAGGCGGGACTTTGATTATGGTGACATGGTGTCATCGAAATACGGATAAGTCACCACTAACTAGGGATGAGCAAAAGCACTTAGAAGATATTTATCGAGTCTATTGTTTACCTTATGTTATTTCTTTAGCGGAGTATGAAGCGATCGCTTGGCAATTACCATTAAATAATATTCGCACTGCTGATTGGTCAACCGCAGTTGCTCCTTTTTGGAATGTGGTCATTGATTCAGCATTTACACCTCAAGCATTTATCGGTTTATTAATGGCTGGTTGGACTACAATTCAGGGGGCATTATCTTTAGGCTTAATGCGTCGAGGTTATGAAACTGGATTAGTTAGATTTGGATTATTACGCGGGACAAAATAGTAACATTGTCAGAATTAGGTGGTTATCGAGCGAAGTCGAGATAATATCCACCGATTAGAGGATTAACAGGATGAAAACTAGAGATTTTATCACCACTTACCAGCCTCAACTAGCAACTTGAGTTACTAAAGTTTTAGCAATATCAAATATATTGTCAGAAAAAAACAAGAACAAAAGATGAATCAATTTTATCAACAAAATTCGGCTATTGCTCCAAAAAGTTGGTTTTTTGCTTTTTGGAAGTTTTCCCGTCCTCATACTATTATGGGAACAAGTTTGAGTGTCTTGGGTTTATATTTAATTACCCTGGGTGTAACTTCCACAAAGTTTTCTGGTTTGCATATTAGTCAAATTTTAGCAACATGGATTGCTTGCATAAGTGGCAATATTTATATTGTTGGTTTGAATCAATTAGAAGATATTGACATTGATAAAATCAATAAACCCGATTTACCTTTAGCGTCAGGAGAATTTACCAGCAAACAAGGACAATTAATTGTTATTATTGCTGGGATTGTGGCTTTAGCTTTAGCATGGTTAACGGGACCATTTTTAATGGGAATGGTAACGATAAGTTTAGTCATTGGTACGGCTTATTCTTTACCACCAATTAGGTTAAAACAGTTTCCTCTTTGGGCTGCTTTGTGTATTTTTTCCGTCCGGGGAACGATTGTTAATTTAGGTTTATTTCTGCATTTTAGTTGGGTATTGCAAAGAAGCCAAGATATTCCGGGTGCAGTTTGGGCTTTAACTGGGTTTATCTTGATCTTTACATTTGCGATCGCTATTTTCAAAGATATTCCTGATATGGAAGGAGATAGAGTTTACAATATCACAACTTTCACTCTCCAACTCGGACAACAAAAAGTATTTAGTCTCGCACTTTGGGTATTAACTATCTGTTATGTAGGCATGATTTTGGTAGGATTATTGCATCTTGCGGAAGTTAACACTATCTTCATCTTAATCACTCATACAGTAGCTTTAATTGTGATGTGGTGGCAAGGTCATGGGGTTGATTTACAAGACAAAAAAGCCATTACTAACTTCTATCAATTTATTTGGAAATTGTTTTTCATCGAATATCTAATTTTTCCCATCTCCTGTTTATTAGTTTAAACTCATGTTAGCAACATTTCCTACTTCCAATATTATCGCCATTTCCGTAGTCATTTTCGGTCTTGCCATTCTTGGTTATTTGAGCATCAAAACATTGATTACCTCTAATTTATTTCAGAAAGGAATCAACTTTTATCAAGCCAAAGATTATGAAAATGCCGAAATAGCTTTGAGAAAAGTTATTGCTATCAACTCTACCAATGATATGGTACGTTTGTTGTTAGGAGATATTTTAAATCAGAAGGGACAAATTGCCGAAGCAAAAGCATTATTCTGTGAAGTAATTGATAGCAGTCCCAAAAATCCTGACGCTTATTTACGTTTAGCAAATATTTTCATGCAGGAACAACAGGAAGTAGAAGCGAAAAGTAATTTAGTTCAAGCAAAGGAGTTATTGCAAAAACAGCGTCAACCAGAAAGGGCGAAAAAGGTTAGTCTTTTATTAGATAAAATAACTGCTAAAAATGTCTGAACTATAATTTTTAGGATGAAAAGATTAACAGGATTAAATATTTGGATGAGATTTTTACTAGATATTTACCCAATAAAACGTTTCAGATTACAGCGTTTTCCGCTCTTATGAGGTACATCTTAGCCCCCTCCCCGCACCCCCCCGCAACGGGGGGAAGAAAAGGATAAATTTTTGATATTGGAGGCGGTTGGGGGTGGGGTTCTTGTACCTCATAACACTGAGAAGTCCTGTATCACTTCTAACTCACACAGGAGAGCGATATTTATATCAATTCCACAACTTTCTCAGCCAGCCCTAAATAAATAAACTAGGAGAAACTTTAAAATATTCTCCCAAGGCTTTAGCTTGTGCTTTACTAATTGAACGTTTACCGTTGACAACTTCTGAAACTACACCGCTACTAGAACCTAGAATACGTACTAAGTCAGCTTGACGAATTCCGCTAGATTCCATGATATGTAGTAATATTTCATGAGGTGTAGATTCATCCATTGGATAATGTTCTTCCTCATAATCTTCAATTAGTCTGACAAGCAATTTGTGTAAAGCTCGCTCCTCTGGACTACGATTTTTTTTAAAAGTTAGATATTCTGCAACTTTTAAAAACCGTTCATAGTCTTCCTCTGTTTCAATTACTTTAGGAGCGATTTCTGCTAGTAATTGACTATAAGTATTTCGGTCAAAAATAAGGGTCATTTTTCCATTTATTTTTACTATATTCGGCGTGAGTTAGCAAGTATTTGTAGTACACCGTTTGATCTTCATAATCCATTCCTACAATTAAACGATAATCATTACCTTTGATATTAAAAACAGTAAAATTACCAACTGCCTCAGCATCTCGGTGAAATTTCTGAACATCATTTAAACTTTGCCATTCTGCTTTTTTAACTGTTTGATGCCAATCTTCTATTTGTTTTCTGATATCAGGGTACTTTGCTGCTTCTTCGCGGAGGGTGCGAATGTGAATTAAGTGCATAATATATTTTGGATTTGAAATAATAGTGGTTGGTGTACATAGCTTAATTCCTCATTTGTGCTTAGGTTCTTGCTTAGGTTCTTGCTCTATTCTCTCAAAATGAGAGGAATTTGTCAAGCCCTAATTAGGACTTACGCAAAATCTCTCTAAAACCTTTTTCCCTTCGTTCCTTCGTGGTTTATTTTTCTGTAATTAAAAACTCCACAAAGATAAAAAATCCTTGAGGAGTTTGAGAGAGTATTAACAGCTTTTACCGAGCCATAAGAAATTAAGCCATAACCCACCAAATAGTAAATTTACTAATTATCTGGAAGTTGTTTTTTCAAAGCATCTAATAAAGCCCAACGGCTATCAATAGGTGGTTCGGAAACAGCAGCATTCAAAATCCCTGGACAATTAACATTACATAATTGACGCTGAGGCAATGCTAAACACATCTGCTGATAGAGCCATTCACCGGGATCAAAATGACCATCAGGTGGTAAAGTTTCTAGTAAATCCTCTACAGCGACTTCCATTTCTAAAGGCAAATCTTCCATTTGATTAGCAGTTTCATCTAACCAAATAACTTCCTGAGTATTGAGAACCAGACGATGGTTATATTGCTGCAAACAGCGGTTGCAGGTACAAGTAACAATTGCTTCTGCCTGAGATGAAACTTCTAAATAATTACCCTGATGTTTAACCTGGATAACTCCGCGAACTGGTGTCAATGTTTCTAGTCCAGGCAGAAACTCTTGAACTTGAATTTCCTCTGTCCGCTCCGGCGCTTTGGTTAGCTGCGGAATAAAAATAGCGTCCATAGGATTTGTGAAATACCCTTAAAATTGATCATAGGTAATGGGTAATGGGTAACTGGTAATTGGTAATATTTTTGTCTGTTCCCTGTTCCCTGTTCCCTGTTCCCTATTACCTAATTATGGTGTAACTGCCTGACGAACAACTAAATAACGATAAGGTTCTTTACCACGACTGAAGGTTTCTAAATCAGAAAATTCCTGCAATAA
>JANMGZ010000581.1:0-15024 GCA_031374905.1 Dolichospermum sp. OTE_70_metabat_362_sub | reverse complement strand
CGAGGAGTTCGGGATAATGCGATTAGATATGGCAAACAAGTAGAGTTAGTCACAGAAGGTATTGATACCTTAGTTGACAAGATGATTTTAGATCATTTGACAGATCCCTTGACTCACATGGTCAATAATGCGATCGCCCACGGAATCGAAACCCCAGAAGTCCGGAAAGCTGCTGGTAAATCACCTACAGGTATCATTAATATTCGCGCCTTACAACAAGGAAACCAAACCATTATTTCTGTCAGTGACGACGGCGCAGGTATTGATCATCAAAAAGTTAAAAACAAAGCCGTTAAAATAGGTATCCTGACTTCCGAACAGGCAAAAACGATGTCTCGGATAGAGTCTTATGAACTTTTATTTCTCCCCAGCTTTAGTACCGCTGAGGAAATAGACGATATCAAAGGTCGAGGCGTGGGGATGAACGTCGTCCAAAACGATATTAGCGAAATTCGTGGGACAGTTAGTACAGACTCCAAATTGGGTAACGGAACTACCTTTACTATTCGTCTGCCACTCACTCTGAGTATTTGTAAAGCCCTATTCTGCATCTGCGATCGCACCAGAATCGCTTTCCCTATGGATGGTGTAGAAGATACTTTAAATATCACCGCTAAAAATATTCAGCAAGATGCAGATGGACAATCATTCATTGTTTGGAGAGATACTATCCTGCCCTTCAAACCTTTAAAAGAGATCTTAGTTTTTAATCGTCAGCTTACTCGTGGAAACGTGTATGGAACTAACAAAGAGGATGACATGATTTCTGTGATCATTGTCCGCTCAGGCAATACAATGATTGCTTTACAAATTGATCAAGTTTTGAGTGAACAAGAAATTGTAATTAAACAATTTGAAGGCCCAGCACCTAAACCCAGTGGTGTCGCTGGTGCTACAGTTCTCGGTGATGGGATGATTATGCCTATTGCTGACGTATTAGAAATCATTGATATCTTCCAAGGTAAGATGTCTAAACATATTGGTGGCAACTGGCAACATCCAGGTTCACCATCAATTGACACTTCTCCCGCTGATAAAGTAGAAATAACAGTATTAATTGTTGATGACTCAATCACAGTTCGAGAACTTCTATCTCTTACCTTTACCAAAGCTGGTTATCGTGTAGAACAAGCCCGTGATGGACAAGAAGCCTGGGATAAACTTCGTTCTGGTTTACCTTGCGATATCGTTTTCTGTGATATTGAAATGCCTCGTTGTGATGGACTAGAATTTCTCTCACGCATTCAGAAAGATGGTTCTTTTGAAAACTTACCTATTGCTATGCTCACCTCGCGTGGTGCTGATAAACACAGACAAATGGCATTACAACTCGGTGCTAGTGGCTACTTTACCAAACCTTATTTAGAAGAAGCACTTTTAGAAGCAGCTTCGCGGATGCTAAAAGGGGAAAAGCTTATAGCTACTGCTTAACTATTTTTCACCTGAGTTCGGAGTTCGGAGTTCGGAGTTCGGAGTTCGGAGTTCGGAGTTCGGAGTTCGGAGTTCGGAGTTCGGTGTTAGCACTTCCTGATGTTATGAGGTACAGTTTTTTATCGTAAACCCAGTAGGGGCGCAGGGCTTGCGCCCTCCATTGTGTTTCATTAGATCGAGAATTGCTGTAGGAGTTAGGAGTTTTTCCTTGATTTTTTTGTTAAAAATCCATTTCACTCTATCGTCTCATAATCGGTGTGTGAGTTATTTTCGTCATCTAAATCAACGTTGAATTTTAGAACCTCTGTACCAGTCAAATAAGGATCATTTTCGTCAGTAATACTTGTGATTGTTAAATCTTCTGGTTTTAAATCTTCTGGGTTTAAATTTTTATCATTAGGACCTGTGTAAGCATCAGTTCCAATAGCCAGGATAGCTTGCTGGAAATTCTCTAAAAGTGTTTTAAACTTCGGTGGAGACATATTAGGATTGCTTATTGCCGCTTGCAATTCTTCAACTTTTTGATTAGCCAAGGCTATCAACTGCTCGTTGAGTAGATGAGGATTATTCTTTAATGTCGAAGCGTAAGTGGACAAAAAGTTATGAGCTTGGTTTTTCAGTTCCACAAGTTCTTTACGTCTTTGATCTTCTTCGGCAAATAAATCAGCTTGTTTCCGCATTTGCTCAATTTCATGATTATTTAAACCACCTGTACTTGTAATACAAATACTTTGTTCTCTGCCTGTAGCTTTGTCTTGAGCCGCAACTTTGAGAATGCCATTAACATCAATTTCAAAAGCTATTTCAATTTGTGGTACACCACGAGGAGCAGGAGGAAGACCGCTAAGGATAAACTGTCCCAGACTTTTGTTATCTTTTGCCATGGCCCGTTCCCCTTGGAGGACATGAATTTCTACAGAGATTTGTCCATCCTCGGCTGTAGAAAATATTTGAGATTTGCTAGTGGGAATGGTCGTATTTCGGTCAATAATTTTTGTGAAAACTTCTCCTACTGTTTCAATCCCCAAAGATAAAGGTGTGACATCTAAAAGCAGTAAGGTATCTAATTCTCCACCCAGAACCCCAGCCTGGATAGCCGCACCTAGTGCTACAGCTTCATCAGGGTTGACGGAATGATCTGGGTTTTTGCCATTGAAAAATTTGATGAGAGCGTTTTGAACAGCCGGAATCCGAGTAGAACCACCCACTAAAATAATCCGATCTATATTTTGTGGTTTGACTTCTGCATCTTTGAGGGCTTGCATCATTGGTGCGAGAGTCGCCTCAATTAAATTGCGTGTCAGTTCTTCAAATTGAGAACGGCTGAGTTCCATTTCCAGATGCTTTGGTCCTGTGGCATCAGCAGTGATAAATGGCAGGTTAATGGAGGTGCTAGGCAGACTGGATAGTTCAACTTTGGCTTTTTCCGCTGCTTCTCGCAGACGTTGCAAAGCCATTTTGTCCTGGGTAATATCTATTTTTTCCTCTGCGAGGAATCGTTCTACCATCCAGCCAACGATAGCATTATCAAAGTCATCTCCGCCTAAATGATTATTACCACAGGTGGCTTTAACTTCAAAAACCCCATCTCCAAGTTGGAGAATAGATACGTCAAATGTTCCCCCTCCTAAGTCAAATACTAAGATTAACTGCTCTTGATCTTGTTTGTCTAAACCGAAAGCTAGGGCTGCGGCAGTAGGTTCGTTGATAATTCTTAATACTTCTAAACCAGCAATAGTTCCTGCATCTTTTGTCGCTTGTCTTTGAGCATCGGTAAAATATGCTGGTACGGTAATTACTGCTTTGGTTACAATATCGCCCAAGTAATTTTCCGCATCTTGCTTGAGTTTTTTCAAAACCATCGCGGATATTTCTTGAGGTGTGTAGTTTTGTCCACGAATTTGCACATCAACTGTATTATCTCTACCTTTGATGCAATTATAGGGGACGTGACCGCGCTCTAATTCTGTATCTTCCCAACGACGACCAATAAATCTTTTAATACTGTAGACCGTGTTTTCGGCATTAGTGATAGATTGTCGCTTTGCCAGTTGTCCGATGAGGCGATCGTTAGTTTTGCCAAAGGCTACAATACTAGGAGTAGTGCGTCCACCTTCAGAATTAGCAATTACTTTTGGTTGTCCAGCTTCTAAAACAGCTACACAACTATTAGTAGTACCCAAGTCGATACCAATAACTTTTCCCATACTTAAAGTATTTTTAGTCAAATATTTTACCGCAATTACAGCTACAAATCACAAATCCATAGCAAAATTTATGGAAACTATACTATAAGCGATTATACACATAGAGATTACTGTTTTAAAAAATTAGTATTATATCGGCATCTGTTATGAGTTGTCTTTGCTAAACAATACTTACATAGGGATGTAATACTTTAAAAACAAGTATCACATCCCTATGATGTTTAGCTTAAGTGTTATCTGCGCTAGATGGATCTTCTGTTTCTAAAGATACATCTTCCTTGGGAGCAGCTACTTTTACCATGGCATGGCGAAGTACACGTTCACCAAAATAATAACCGCGAACTAACTCTTCTAAAATTGTTCCTTCTGGATGTTCATCTGTTGGTTCTCGCATAACTGCTTCATGCAAATTCGGGTCAAATTCTTGACCTTCAGGACGCATGGGTGCTACACCTAACCGTTTCAGACAATCCACTAACTGTTTATAAACCCCTTGATAACTCTTGTGAATTGTCATTTCGCCTTCGCTTTGGGGTTTAAGGTGCGCTCGCGCTCTCTCAAAATTATCAACTACAGGCAGCAATTCTGTAATTGTGTTTCGCTTTACTTGCAAGTCAATTTCTTCTTTTTCCTTGGCAGTTCGTTTGCGATAATTCTCAAAATCTGCGGCAATCCGCATATATTGAGTGCTACGGTCTTCGAGTTGAACTTTGAGAGTTTCAATTTGTTGAGTTAACTCTGACAAAACAGTGATATCTACTTCGAGAGGATTTGCTGTAGCGTCACCATGTTCTTCAGTGAGTATAGTATCTCCCTGTTCACTTATTTGGTTTGCTATTTGCTCGTTAACTTCACCGCTAGATTCGTTGGCGTTAATTTCGGATGGGGAGTCGCTTTTCATTGCTTGCTATACCTTTATCAGTTCGCCCAATTGCTGGCTTATATAGTTTACTTGTTTATTTTCCGTCTACTATTATCTACTCATCCTAGATGCTTTTAACAGTAGTAATTATTTGGAGTCGGGACTTGGGGGCAGGTTTCTGGTTTGAGTGTGATCTTAATTCCCTAATTTCAGGAGGTTAGCGTTAAAAATTTTGGTTATGACAAGGGAACAGGAAACTCCAGAAGAGGTGTTGGGAGATTTTACTTTTCGTTACATATTACTCTTTCCCAAAAGCTGCTTTGCGCCTACAGTTTTTTTCCGTTCCCCTAATTATAAAAATTTTTACATAGAAAGGTTGTTAACTTAAATTTAATACAGTATCAATGAGAATTATGTACCACTGTATGGGAATACTTAAAAAAGAGGTTCCCCACCCTAACCCAATTGCTTATGACTTCCTCATTACCACAACGGATCAGTAACAGCAAGGCTGTCGCTGCCAGAACTGAGTTTTCGCCTTTCGGAAATAAGCTAATAGCATCTGGATATGTCAATAACGAACAAATGAGACAAGCTCTGATTGCCAGTCGCAAGTCAGGCAAAGCACTGCCAGAAGTATTAGAGTCAATTACTAACCGAAAATTATTGCCCGACCAGATAACGGCATACAAAAAACAACATTTATTTGAACTTAAAATTTTATACGGCGTTGAGTCCCTTGATCCCGAAATTCACAAACTTGATACAACCAATGTGGCGAAGCTAATTCAAGACCTGATCCCTATTGATATCTGTCGTCGGCATCAGCTAGTGCCATTGTCAAGAAATGATAACCAAAAACCACCTTATGTTTTAGTGGCGATGGTTGATCCAGATAATTTAGACGCTTCTGATGATCTCAATCGGATTTTGCGTCCTAAAGACTTGTCTTTTCAGCGCAGGGTAATTACTGAGAAAGATTACCAGGAGATTATTAATCAATACTTAAATCAACAAGCTGTACTCCAGAAAACCATAGATGAGCAAAAAAATTATGATGTAAAAGCGGATCTAGATAATTTAGAACGTCTAGATATGGAGGAAAGTGTTGATGATGACGTTGACTTAGATAACGCCATGAAGGGTGCGGATGATGCACCAATCATTAAACTTGTCAATCGGATTTTGTTAAAAGCTCTAGGTGAGGGTGTTTCGGATATTCATATTGAACCCCAGGAAGAATATCTACGGATTCGTTTCCGCAAGGACGGGGTATTACGTGAGGCATTTGAAAATATGCCGAAAAAAATTATCCCAGCAGTGACAGCCCGATTTAAAATTATTTCTAACCTGGACATTGCTGAGAGACGTTTACCTCAAGATGGACGTATTCGGCGCGTATTCGCTGGACGAAAGGTGGATTTTCGGGTAAATACCCTACCTAGTCGCTATGGAGAAAAGGTTGTCCTCCGGATTTTAGATAACTCTTCTACTCAATTGGGTTTGGATAAGTTAATTACTGACCCAGAAACCTTAAAAATTGTTCAGGATATGGTTAGTAAGCCATTCGGGTTGATTCTAGTGACAGGACCAACTGGTTCGGGTAAAACGACTTCGTTGTATTCGGCACTATCCGAAAAAAATGATCCGGGGATTAATATCAGTACCGTAGAAGATCCAATTGAGTATAGTTTACCGGGAATTACTCAAGTACAGGTAATTCGGGAAAAAGGGTTAGATTTTTCGACGGCGTTGCGAGCTTTCTTACGTCAAGATCCCGATGTGTTGTTGGTGGGAGAAACACGGGATAAGGAAACAGCTAAAACGGCGATTGAAGCGGCTCTAACAGGCCACTTGGTATTAACTACCTTGCACACTAATGATGCTCCAGGAGCGATCGCTCGGTTAGGAGAAATGGGTATTGAACCTTTTATGATTTCCAGTTCTCTAATTGGGGTTTTAGCACAACGTCTAGTTCGTCGGGTCTGTTCTGAATGTCGGATAGCCTATGCTCCTACCATTGAAGAATTAGCTCGCTATGGTCTATCAGCTTCCCAAGAGGCTCAGGTAACTTTCTACAAAGCCAATATCATCCCACCAGAAGAAATAGCCAGCAATAAAAGTCTTTGTGCAAAATGTGGTGGTGTTGGCTATAAAGGGCGTTGTGGGGTTTATGAAGTGATGCGGATTACTGAAGATTTACAAACTCTAATCAATAAGGAAGCACCTACAGAAAGGATTAAAGAAGTAGCTGTTGAAGAGGGGATGAAAACCTTACTAGCATACAGTTTAGACCTAGTCCGCCAAGGTGCAACGACCTTAGAAGAAGTAGAACGGGTAACATTTACGGACACTGGTTTAGAGGCTGAATTAAAGGCTAAACGCAAAAGTGGTCTGACTTGTCTATCTTGCAGCGGGGAATTACAGCCAGAATGGTTGGATTGTCCTTACTGTATGACACCTCGCTCTATAGATTAGCTGTAAATTTTGAGGTGAGAGTTTTAAGTTTTTTATTGTTAATTAATGGGAGTAAAACAAGACTATGGAAATGATGATTGAAGACTTGATGGAACAATTGATTAATATGGGTGGTTCAGACTTACACCTATCCGCTGGGTTGCCTCCCTATTTTCGGATTAGTGGACATCTAACACCTATTGGTGAACACATATTGACTGCTGATGAATGCCAAAGGCTAATTTTCAGTATGCTCAATAACACTCAGCGCAAAACCTTAGAGCAAACATGGGAATTAGATTGTTCTTATGGTGTAAAAGGATTAGCTCGTTTTCGGGTGAATGTCTATAAAGAACGTGGTGCATTTGCTGCTTGTTTACGAGCATTAAGTTCTAAAATTCCCAACTTTGAAAAATTAGGTTTGCCAGATATAGTCCGAGAAATGTCAGAAAAACCCAGAGGACTAATTCTAGTTACAGGTCCTACTGGTTCTGGTAAAACTACTACCCTAGCGGCAATGATTGACTTAATCAATCGAACTAGGGCAGAACATATTTTAACAGTTGAAGATCCTGTTGAATTTGTTTATGAACCCATAAAAAGTTTGGTTCACCAACGCCAATTAGGGGAAGACACAAAGAGTTTTGCCAATGCTTTAAAAGCAGCCTTACGGGAAGATCCAGATATTATTCTTGTTGGAGAAATGCGGGATTTAGAAACCATTGCTTTGGCAATTTCTGCCGCAGAAACAGGTCACTTGGTATTTGGCACATTACATACAAGTTCTGCCGCACAAACCGTTGACCGGATTATTGACGTTTTTCCCTCGGAAAGACAAACTCAGGTGCGGGTACAGTTGTCTAACTCTTTAGTAGCAGTTTTTAGTCAAACTTTAGTACCTAAGAAAAATGTCAAGCCAGGTGAGTATGGGCGGGTAATGGCTCAAGAAATTATGATTATCACCCCGGCTATTTCTAACTTAATTCGAGAGGGAAAAACAGCACAAATTTACTCAGCTATTCAGACAGGTGGTAAATTGGGAATGCAAACTTTAGAAAAAGTTTTAGCTGATTTATACAAAGCTGGAACTATTTCTTTTGAGGCAGCAATATCTAAAACCTCTAAACCAGATGAAGTACAACGTTTAATTGGTGCAACAGCCCCAGCAGGAGCTAAATTGCGTTAAAAGGAATAGGTAAGGGGCAGGGAGCAGGGGGAGAATAAATTTCTATCTATTACCAATCACCAATTACCAATCACCAATCACCAATCACCAATCACCAATCACCAATCACCAATCACCAATTCTAAAATTTTAAATTAATATTATGCCTACTTACGTTGCTCGTATTCGTGATTCTCAAGGAAAATCCAGAAGCGAAAAATTTACCGCTGATTCCTTGACAGATGCTCGAACTAATCTCAGAAATCAAGGTTTTGTTGTTCAAGAGTTAAAAGAATCTCAGAGTTTGGCTTCTCGGTTTGATATCGAGAAGATTCAGAATTCCTTTGTTAAGGTTTCTGTAAAAGATAAAGCGGTTTTTTCGCGTCAATTTGCTGCTTTGGTAAATGCAGGTGTAGCGATAGTTAGAGGCTTGGGCGTACTCTCTGAACAGTGTAGTAACCCTAAACTTAAAGCGGCTTTAATCGAAATTAGTGCTGATGTTCAAACTGGAGTTAACCTTTCAGATTCCATGCGTAAACATCCTGATTGTTTTGATGGTTTGTATGTAAGTATGGTACAAGCTGGAGAAATTGGGGGTGTACTAGATGAGGTTTTAAATCGTCTGGCTAAATTATTAGAAGATATGGCCCGATTACAGAATCAAATTAAATCAGCTATGTCTTATCCAGTGGTAGTCGGTTTTTTAGCAACTGCTATCTTTGTGGGAATGACAGTTTTTTTGATTCCCATTTTTGCCGCCATTTTCAAAGATATAGGAGTAGAATTACCCGCACTCACACAATTTTTGATGACTTGTAGTGAGATATTACGAAGTTATTGGTCAATAGTAATTATTGTAGGTTTAGGTGTATTATCATTTCTCTATAAGCAGTATTACAAAACCCCTATTGGTAGGTTAAATATTGATAGTATTGCTCTAAAATTGCCTTTGTTTGGTGATTTGATTCAAAAATCTTCTATTGCCCGCTTTAGTCGAACTTTTGGTTCATTAACTCGCTCTGGAGTCCCAATTTTAACCTGTTTAGAAATTGTGCGAGATACATCTGGAAACCAAGTTATTGCTAATGCTATTGACGCTGCTCGTGAAGAAGTTCAACAGGGGGGGATGATTAGTGTAGCTTTGCTCAAAGAAGCGGTTTTCCCGGCTATGGCAATTCAGATGATGAGCATTGGTGAAGAAACGGGTCAACTAGATGCAATGTTGATGAAAGTTGCCGATTTCTATGAAGATGAAGTAGAACAAGCAGTTAAATCTCTCACCAGCGTGTTAGAACCCGTAATGATTGTGGTACTGGGGGGAATGGTAGGGACGATTTTGCTGGCTATGTATCTGCCGATGTTCAAAGTATTTGAGAAGTTGGGTTAAGAAAGGGTTTGAAGATGAAGAATGAAGATTAAAAACAACAAATTTCATTCTTCATACTTTTATATTTTACAAAATTATGACTGGACAAAAATCTGTTTATGAAACTAGTTTAGCTGAGTATAGTAATCCTATATCAGCGATCGCTCTTCTCAAACAACATCGTCCCTATTTGGAGATGATTCCTAGTCTCCGTCGTCCTTCTGAAAGTCTCATTACTATCCCTCTACCCATTGTCCGTATCCGTGATCTAGAAACTAAAACCTCAGAAACGACAAGTTTACCCTGTGATATCGCCATTATCATGTGTGACCCGGAATGGAAAATTAAAACCGGGGTAGAAATTTTAGTTTTTATTCATCGTCCCCATGAAGACTTTTCTGATTTATTGGGGAGGTGGAGACAAAGCCAAGTTTGGTTAGATAAAGAATATGAATGGATTATGCACCCTCGTTATAGTCATATTTTAAATGAGGGTAATAATAGTATTTA
This sequence comes from Dolichospermum sp. OTE_70_metabat_362_sub, assembly GCA_031374905.1. Classification (GTDB taxonomy): domain Bacteria; phylum Cyanobacteriota; class Cyanobacteriia; order Cyanobacteriales; family Nostocaceae; genus Dolichospermum. The sequence continues at coordinate 5,026 of JANMGZ010000581.1, read as the reverse complement.
TCCCCTATTTGTAGTTTTTAATCAAACACCAGAGCGTATTCAACGAGGTTTAGTAGGTGCGGATTTGCCGTTTATTATCCAAGCATCTGGCACTATGGGAGAAGAAGTTGTGATCGAATCCTTTTCTGCTTCCCAGCTTCCACCAGTTTAACCTCGTTAGACTTCAGATCCCCGACTTCTTTGAGAAGTCGGGGATCTTTTAATTACCTATTTTACGAATTTAGGCATGATTTCTGCCGCCGTAAATAAACCAGAAATACCTCGTTGATGTAATTCCTGAGCAGCTTTAAGATAACCAAAGGCAGGACCGCAAACATTGGCGGCCATGCTGGTTTCATCACCTAATGTAAAGGTGTGGGTGGATATTTTCCCCTCAAAGGTGCGTCCTGTGACTTTAACATTGGTACTCAGGGGCTTTTTGGGATTGCGAGTATCGACTACACCACCTACAGTCACTCTATTCCGTGAACAAATTCCGGCTATTTCTAACATCACATCATCGGCGTGTTCCATGTTTTCCAAAGTTAACACGCCGTTGGTTTTATCTAGTAATGCTTCTACCTCTGCGTCAGTCATGGCTCTAGCGGTTTCTACACTATAACCCGGCATATGGCCAATATCTTCCCGCACAGTGGCGCGGTAAGCTTCCCAGTTAGCAATTCCCACACCAAAGGTAATTTCCACGTTGTGAATTTCCGCATAACTTTGAGCAGCTAAGGCAGCGGCGGCGGTTAATAGTCCAGGAGTTGCACCGCAGCCAGTCATGTAAGTAATGCCGGCGGCTTGCAGTTCATCTTTCATGGCTAGTAGTTGTTCAACTGCACTGGTGCGTTTTATGGCATCTACTAAGACACCTTTCCAACCGGCTTTGATAAATTCTTTGGCGACGGAGGGGATAAAGTCATTGGGGAGGTTGGGTAAAGCGAGGAAATAACCATCTACAGCGTTACCAGTAGCTTGAATTAAATCCTGAATACTGTTATTGCTTAATGTCCCAACTGGTTCTAAATGACCGACTGTACCTTGACTTTGATAGGTGGCAATACAAGCTTGGGTGTTTAAGCCTTGGGTGGAGTATGCGTAGCCTTTTTGGTCTGCGGCTGCGACGAGAATCATTTCCCGTTTGCTGGAGAGGAGTTTTGCGGCTGCTTGTCCAAGTCCGCCAAAACCTAAAACTCCGATGCGGATAGGTTGGTTGGTTAGTTTTGTGTTCATAGTTATTTTAGTATGGCGTATAAACCTAAATTTTCCGTATAATAGCTATTTATGTTGTAAAAATCTACCTTATTCAGCAAACTTATTTTATATAAGTAGTCGAGCAAAATTAAATTTATCTGTTGAGAGAGGGAATTTTTAACTGGGAACAGAAAAATCAGTTGTGTAATTAATTCTTTCCTAATATTTAGCGATCGCTGATATGATTAGGGAACTTATATTCCACAAAATCAGTCTCTGATCAAATATTGGATATTTTAGTATTCTTACTCAGTAGTTTTAACTCATAAAACTATCTCAAATCCTGGTTGCTTCTAACTTGTTGTATCAGTTGTCAGTGCTATTTTTAACAAAATCTCTGAAAAAACGATAAATCCATATGACCAAAATTAAGGCTAAAAGCAATATTTAATTGTTCTAAAGTTCCTACTAACCAACTAACAGAATTAGTGGTAGATCCTTCATAGTGATTAAATAAAATTGCAAATTTTCTTTCTAAATATGGTTTAACTTTGCGACAAATCAAGACAATTTTTAATAATAACCCCATTGTCGGAACTGTTCCTTGATTACTAATCAAATCTAAGAACACAAAATGCTGTGGTGATGATTGGTTATTAACAACTAAAAAGTTTAATAAATTACTACAAGTTCTCACTAATAATAAATCATTAACTTTTTGCTCATCCGCTTGAGGCAAGATATTTTGTAAATGCTTGTACAGCTTTTGATTAAATTGTTTTTTTCCATATTGTTGGTCTACGGAAGATACCAAATATTCATATAAATCATCTTTGAAATTGCGGAAATTTGCAGCTTGTGCGCCATAGTTTATAAACTGTTGGGCTGATTCATGATAGGTATTACCATGTTCAACTTTACCCACAAAATGTTTTAAGGTGGTATATAGCTCACCATCAGTTAATAATGTAGGATTATTTACAGGGCGCAAAATTCGATTGGTTTCAGCGGTTGAGGTGTTTCTCAACATTTGAATCCGACGCATTTTATAAGTTACGTATTGTGATAAATCAATTTCAAATTTTTTTTGGACTTCCAACTGAAAGTGTCTAACCGTTTCTTTCTGTTCAATAGTAGAGTCTTCACTGATTAAACAATGTTCATATAGATAGGGATAACGGCGAATTAACGTCATCAGTGGCTGATTATCTCGTCTCTTTGCCAAAAGAGTATTATTCACTACTTGAGTAAAACGCATTAAAATTAAATACTGTTCGCTGCTCACAAAGTCTTTAACTAATTCACGTAGACGGTTAATTTCGCGAGAACGTAAATTATAAAGTTTGTAATTAGGGGGTATGGCATTGAATAAACCTATTAAATCAACAATGGCACTATTTAATAAAGGGTTCATGTGCCAGTGGTTGATTAAAATATGACAACACCGATTGAGAAAAAACTTAAAATCTTCAAATGCGTTCTTAGATGCCGTAATTTTATCTAATATTGGCAGAATTTCTGGGTCAGGATAATTTGCTCTTTCAATAAATAGCGCTCGAAATCTATCTAATACTTGATCAGGAGATTCTTTTCGCACCAAGTTTAATAAGTGTTCATAGATCAACTGTTCTTCATGATAACAGTCATGATAATGTTGAGCATATTCCAATTTACCGCTGATTATCTTCGTCGAATGTGCTTGCGGCAGTTCTTTTTCTGAGTTAGGATCAATTTTGTTTCTCACTTTTCATTACCTATAGCCTAGAGTAGATGTAATTTTTTATATGTTTTTTAGGATTATTAACCGTAAGATCCTAATTTTAGCAGTATTTTTTAGTTAAGATAAACTAGTTAAATGCTCCTGTGAATATTTTACCACACTAGGTGGGACTTCACGGAGAGCTAAACATGAAGTGAAAATGAATTTTTACTCCACTATCTTAAATTTTTAATGAAGAAACATCAGTGACTATGATCACTAATAAATAGTAATCCTAGAATCTAGGAGACATTGGCTCATCCCTTCTGAGCCAGATTTAGTAAGCAGGGTGTAGCACTTGGTAATCAGTAGAGTCAGGAGCAATACCCTGGTTGTGTGTACACCGTAGGTCAACGGGGAGAGGCTTATAACTTAGTTTTTTCATCAATAAAAAGTACAGTTTCTAACCGTTTCGAGTATAGATTGGTTTGTTCGCGTCAGTGTTACAAAGCAATAGAACGAAAGCCAATTTACAAAAATTCTTAACCGAATAGTATGGCATAAGCGCCTTAATAGTTGCTATGTTTACTGATCTGTCACTGGGTTGGTAATTGCTAAATAGGCAACTTTGGCAGCGGCTTGTTCAGCAGCTTTAATAGAACGCCCTTTACCTTGTCCTAACATTTTTTCATGTAGCCAAACTTCAGCAAAGAAGCGTTCATGAGTGCGGTGAGGTTGGCTGACTTCTAAAACTCGATATTCTGGTAAAACTTTGAATTGTGCTTGAGTCCATTCTTGCAAGGCTGCTTTATAATTGAGTCTAGCAGGATCAAGGCGAATTTCTGTGGTTAGCTGTTGGAAATGGGAATCTAGCCAAGGACGAATCAGGTTAAGATTGTTGGTGCTAAGGTAAAGCGCCCCTAAAACTGCTTCAAAAGAATCTGCTAATCGTGATTCTTGGCCAACATGATCAGCGGTGGCACTACCAGCCACTAATAAGTATAATTCTAAACCATATTCTCTGGCTAATTGGGCAAGAATGCGATCGCTGACTAATACTGAACGAATAGCCGCAAAATCACCCACTGAACAATCAGGATAATGTTCCCATAGTACCTCAGCCGCTACTAGACGCACTACCGCATCGCCAACAAACTCTAGCTGTTCATAATTGGCAGTATCAGATACGGTAGGATGAGTTAGCGCCAAGTCCAATAATTCCCACTTTATCGGTGCATTGATTAACAAACCGAACTTTTGGACTAAACTTTCAAGCTGCCGTTGACGACGGGGATAAACGCTGGACATTAGGTAAGTGTGGAACAAAGGGATAATAACTATTAACTTAGCATTAAATTATCAAGTATAAATAGAAGTTTGTTTTTTGTGCAAAAACTTACTATATCAGCATTTTTATAACTTCAATTAGCTGCGGAATGTAGAACTAGAATAGAATACCCTACAATAAAAACATAAAACGAGAGATAAACTGACATTTATTCCTATTTTATCACTTGCATTAAATAAGCATTTAAACTTTCAGGGGTTTCAGCGTACGCAGAAAAAATACTGATAGCTTGATCGTTACTTAATCTTTGACTAAAAGTAAACTTTATTGTTTGTTGAATATACTTTTTATTTTCTAATGAGTCCTTTATTATCAGTTCAATTATTGAAATTATAAACTGCATTTCATATTTACCTCTGAAAACTTTACACTGATCACAATTAGTAAATTCAGCCATTTTATTATTTAAAATATCTACTGGAATTTCTGGAGCATTTGGAAACTTTTTTTTGATTTTTTCAAAGTCATAATTTACCGAAACTGACTCTAAAGTTAAATAAATAAAATCTTTGGGAAATTTATCATCTAAATTTACACCTGTTTCTGTTCCTGTGGTATTTCTAATTTCCATCAAACAGGCATACCAAGCATTAAATAAAGTTGTAGCTTGATGAAATTCTTCTTGTCTATCTTTAAAAAGAGTCATACAGCTTTCATGAATTTCACTAACTTCTGATATATAAAGTTCATGTTTAATGATTTCTTTGAAAACATTTATTGAGACATAAAAATTTTCAATTGAATAACAAGGTGTTTCAAATATTGGTGGGTTATGAGGTGGTAAAGGTTTATTGAAATCTCTA
>JANMGZ010000544.1:0-4350 GCA_031374905.1 Dolichospermum sp. OTE_70_metabat_362_sub | reverse complement strand
CAAAAATTTGTTTTTTGACTTTTTCAGGAATACCCGGTCCATTGTCAGCGATCGCAATCTCAATCCACTTATCATCTTTAATAGAAGTGCGAATTGTGATCTGACCGGGATGATCTTTTATTTCTTGAATCGTCCGATTTTCGTTAATTTCTTCAAGCGCATCAATAGCGTTTGTGAGAATATTCATAAACACCTGATTTAGTTGTCCAGGGTAGCACTCCACCAACGGTAAATTATCAAAGTCCCGAATTACCTTAATCCCTGGAATTTTCGAGTGTGATTTCAGACGGTGTTCCAGAATCATTAATGTACTGTCAATCCCCTCATGAATATCAACCTTCTTGAATTCCGCTTCATCCATCCGAGAAAAGTTACGTAACGACAAGACAATTTGACGAATGCGATTAGTTCCTATATTGATTGAGGTGATAATTTTAGTTAGGTCTTCCTGTAAAAACTCTAATTCAATTTCTTCCGCTTTGGCTTGAATCTCAGCTATGGGATGCGGGTAATGCTGTTCATAGAGTTGCAAAAAGCTCAACAAATCCTGGGTATATGTCTCTAAATGGCTCAAGTTGCCATGAATAAAGTTTATCGGATTATTGATTTCATGGGCAATGCCAGCTACTAATTGTCCTAGACTAGACATCTTTTCATTTTGAACAAGCTGGAGTTGGAGATTCTGTAGTTCTTCCAGTGTTTGCTGGAGGGATTGTGCTTGCTGTTTCAATTGAGTTTCGGATTCGCGTAATTGCTGGGCTTTTGTCTGAGCTTTTAGCGCACTTTCCTCAGACTTGGTATAGAGGTCTGATTGTTGAATGGCAATACCTAACTGAATACCTAGACGATACAATAGATTACCTTCCTCTTCCTGCCAAACTCTGGGACGACTACATTGATGAACAATCAACAGTCCCCATAACTGATTGGACACAATAATTGGCACAATCAAATTAGCTTGTACCTGTAACCGTTGCAAAAAGTGGAGGTGATTAGGATCTAGTTCCGCTTCCAATATATTATTAATTGCTCTGATGCCGCCGTTTTGGTAGTGATCAAGACATTCCCTAGGAAAACAATTATCTGCTGCTTCTCCAATGGTCGGAGACCAAGGCGCTACTAAATCTTCCAAGATGACTTTTCCACACCAATTTAGATCAAATTGATAGATTACTGTGCGGTCAGTTTCAAATATCTTACGGATTTCACAAACTGCGGTTTGCAAAATTACAGGTAATTCTAAAGATTGGCGAATTTGAGTTGAGAGATAATTTAAGAGTTCTTCTTGTGCTGCTAAATTTCTAAACTGAGTTTCGGATTCTTTAAGTTTTTCTTCGGTTCGCTTTAGCTCAGTAATCTCATTAAACGTACAAACCATCTGAGTTGCAGATGAATTGGCTAGAGTTAAAGGAATTGCATTTACAAGTAAGACATTTCGATCTTGATTTCCTGAAGATTCAATATAAATAACAGCATTTTCAACAGGCTGTTTGAGAGCTATTTTTTGCAATACAGACTGAATTGAATGGATATCTAAATCATTGGTAGGTAGTTGATTAATTATTGATTCATCCCATAATTGTTGTAATTCTGCTTCATTTGATAGCTGTAACAGATTTAAAACGGCCTGATTGGATAATCGAATTTGCCCATCTTCTTCAATCACCAATACTCCTGACTGAATACTTTGGAGGATTGTTTTTAGATATTTTTGGCTTTCCTTAATTGCTTGACCATAAATAATTTGAGCAGATAAACGGCGATCAAAAAAGGCAGTTAGTAATGCTAATCCTAAAATAATCAAAGTACCAATGATGACAGAGGCAGCCAGAGTAACTACGTTTTCGGGAGGTTTTAACTGGGACTCCAGCACTGTGTTAGACATGGGCAGGAAAGAGGCCGCAGCCATGCCAGTATAGTGCATTGTGGGAATTGCAGACCCCATAATTATGGCAGCCAGGAGCTTTTTCCAGGTGGGATTTGCCGTTGTTTCCTCTCGCAATCGGAATACTAAAAATAGTCCTACCAGAGAGACTGCGATCGCTATGACTACAGAAATTATCACCAACCAGATATCATAGTGCATAATGGTTGATGTCCGCATTGCTGCCATGCCAATATAGTGCATAGATACAATTCCCGATCCCATCAACAGGCTTCCCCCCAATAGCTGAAGCCAACCCAATGTGGGACGACTGACCAAAAATAGAGCCAATCCAGAGGCAATTATGGCAGGCAAAATGGACAAGATCACCGTCAGGAAGTCATAATGAACCAGAACAGGCAACCGAAATGCTAACATCCCAATAAAGTGCATTGACCAGATGCCAGTACCCATTGCAGTAGCACCACCAACTAACCAAAGCAGTTGTACACGACTTTGAGTAGCATTAACCCTTCCAGCCAGATATATGGCAGTATAGGATGCCAAAATAGCTATTATTACTGAGACAATGACAAGTTGGAAATTATAACCACTGGTTAAGGAATCAGTCATATAAATTTAAGATATGGCATAAATAAGCAGCTACTTCAGTTGCTCATACCCTTAATGATAACTCAGTAACTCAATTTTTGCGGACATCAAAGCGAATTCATTAATTACATTTAACTGTAGAGTTAAATTGATTCAATTAACCTTTTTACTTCATTCCTCAGTTAGGCAATCTTCTATTTATAGCAAAATCCCCCAATCAGGAGTAATACTGACTTGTTAAGTACCTGTGCAAAATTAATTAAACATTTTAAAAATTTATATTATTGTCTGTAAGCAATATTTTCCAAGAAACTATCCTAGTTAATCCACGTCATCATTACATATCACATATTATTGGCAATCTTATCATGAGTCGTTCTAACCGTTGGCAATCCAGCACCGCTGCACTCATGGCCATAGCCATTACCACAGGTGCAACTACCCCATTAGTATCCTTTAGTCCGGCTCTTGCCCAAGGATACAATCTCAATCAATCTCGGACAGCTAGTATTCCTGTCAATGTAACTTTACCTGTCACTTATGAAAAGGAGAAAGTTATTGTTAAACCTGGCGAAACATTAACTCTAACTCTGAAAATAGCTGACAATATTACTGATAGTAACAGAAATATTTTGATTCCTGTTAATACTGAAGTTATCGGTGAATTACAACCTGTCAGATTAAACACTCGATCTTCTGGGAATAATCAGCAAGGTGTCCGTTTTGTAGCCAGAGAATTAGTATTTCCTTCTGGACAAAGACAACAGATTTATGCTAACTCCAAAACTATCACCCAAACAGAAACAATTACCAAGGGAGCAAGCACTGGACAAATATTAACTGATGCTGCTATTGGTGCGGGTGCAGCTAGTGTAATTTCTCTGATCACAGGTAACAAGAAAATTGAAGTTTTAGAACCTGTGGGTGGTGCAGCAGCGGGGGCTTTAGCTAGTATACTATTGCGGAAACCAAAAGCTGATGTTTTTGTCCTCAGACCAGAACAGGATTTAGATATTACGCTGACTTCAAATTTGGTGATTACTCGTAAATAGACTTAATAGCAGTAATTAAGTTGTGAATTTAATGATATAAATAAAGCGATTGTTTTCCCAAGTTATGGTGAGCGATCGTTTTATTTTATTAATTTGCAATTTTTTATAAATTTAATGGCAAAGTAATTGTAAATGTAGTGCCAAGATTGATTTTACTTACCATACTAATTTTTCCTTTGTGGGCATCAACACATCTTTTGACAATTACTAAGCCCAATCCATTACCTTGAATTGATTCAACATTTGAAGCTCGATAGAAGGAATCAAAAATCTTATTTTGGTCAGATTGAGGAATCCCAATTCCTTGATCTTGAATCTTAAAAGTTGCTAAATTAGTTAGATAATCACAACTCAGTTCAAAGCAAATTTTTGAACTTATGGGTGAGTATTTAATTGCATTAGAAAGTAAGTTTCTAAAAAGATGATGCAATAATCTTTCATCCATGATCGTATTTGTATTTTGACTATGACAATTAAAAATTATTTCATGTCCACTATCTTCAATGAGTTGAAATTCTTCAATTAATTCTTGACAAAACTTTTCTAGGTTAATCGGTTCAGGATGGCAATTAAGTTTTCCTGCTTCTGCTTTACCCATGAAAAGTACATCTTTCATGAGTTTTTCCATTGATTCTACAGCACCATAGATCCGTTTCAAGTATTTATTTCTTTTATGTTCTCTTAAATTATCACCTTGAATTTCTATCAATTCTACTGCGGTTTGAATCACACTTAAAGGATTGCGAAATTCATGAGAAACAGTAGAAATAAATAAGGATTTAAGATGATTTAGTTCCTGTTCTTTCTTTAAAGCTTGCTCTA
>JANMGZ010000499.1:0-2358 GCA_031374905.1 Dolichospermum sp. OTE_70_metabat_362_sub | reverse complement strand
CTTCAATTCGCATTATATTTAAAGTTACTTCCGCAATTAATAAACCGGAAATTAAACTGTAAAGCCATACAGCAATGAGTAAAGTTGTAGAGGGTAAAATACCTGATGGTAATGTTAGTGCTGGTAATCCCAGAATCCCCGCACCGATAGTAGTTCCCATAATTAAAGCTGTATTTCCTACAACACTACCCGGTTGATGTTGAAATTTATGTCCGTTAAATTCCAGGTGAGAAAATAATCGTGTTACAGGTGGTTCTTGTTGATTCATAAGACCTCGCGGTAAGCGGGAAACTCAGCGGCTTTAGCCCTGAGAGGTAAGCGGCACGGGCGGTTTTAACCGCTGTGGCATTTTCTATATTAACCATGATGAGGGTCTTCAATATATTTTCTCACAGCTTCGCTACTAACGTTCCCTGCGGTACTTACAAAATAACTACTTGTCCAAAGAGACGGTAGTTTTTTTAATTGGGGAAATTCTTGACGTAAATAGAAGCTAGAGCGACCCTTAAATGCCTTGATAATCAAATGTGGGGTATCCGTAGGTTTGACGCTGATAAATAAGTGGATATGGTCTGAGGCTACTTCTAGAGCTAAAATATCCCAACCTTTTTCTATAGCCAGTTCAGCAAAAATTTGTCTCGCTCTTGTTGCTATATCTCCTGTTAAAACTTTTTTTCGGCGTTTAGGTATCCAGACAAAATGATAGTTAACTAGGAATTTAACGTGGTTATGAGTTTTATAATCTTCTTGGGTTAACATATTTTTTTTGTTGTTTACTTTATATCTATTGACAATTTAAGTTTAATAAATTATTCTAGAGAAGTCAACTTTCATTACATCAAAAATTGGTGGTAAAGAATAAAAAAGCAATGGGAGTACAGCAGGTTTTATTGTCTCCCGATCATGAAACAAAAGCAGTATTAAATTATCTCTGCCAACAATCAGGAAAATTATATAACAGTGGCATTTATTTTGCTCGACAAACGTTCTTTAAAACTGGAAAATTATTAACGGGTAAGTTTGATTTAGCTTATGAACCTTCAGTTTCTAAAACTATGGTTGCTCAATCAATGCCTTCCACACCTGCACAGCAAACTTTATTGTCTGTAATTGAAGCATTTAAGTCTTTTAAAGAATTGCGTTCTTTGTTTCTCAAAGGTCAATTACACTTTAAACCTAAAGCACCAGGATATCTAACAGGTTCTAAACTTTTCAAGGTCACTTATCCTAATGGTGGAGGACAAAAGCCAACTCTAATTAATGGGCAACTTAGATTTTCTCTAGGATTAACTGTTAGGCGATGGTTTGGTATTTCTGATTTCTTCTTGACAATGCCTTCAAACATTGATTACTCAAAGGTTAAAGAGTTTACAATTCTCCCAAAAAATGGTGCTTTTTATCTGGAAATGTCTTATGAAGTCGAGAGAGAAAAGCATGATTTAGACATCAATCAAGCTCTATCAATTGATTTAGGAACTGCTGATAATTTAGCCGCTTGTGTTGATACTTTGGGTAATTCTTTATTAATTGATGCTCGTTCGATGAAAGCGATGAATCAACTTTGGAATAAAAAGGTATCAACCCGAAAAGAAAATAAACCAGAAGCTTACTGGGATAATTGGTTAGACAGAGTAACCCGTAAACGCAACCATCAAATGCGGGATGGTGTTAATAAAGCCGCAAAACTAATTATTGACCATTGCCTAAAACATGGTATTGGTACATTAGTAATTGGCTGGAATGAAGGTTTTAAATCTAATACCAATATGGGTAAATTGAACAATCAAAAGTTTGTTCAAATGCCTTTAGCTAAACTAAAAGACCGATTAAAACAATTATGTAATTTACACGGGATTAGATTTCAAGAAACCGAAGAATCTTATACGTCAAAAGCATCTTTCTTAGATGGAGACTCCCTACCCGTTTACGGTCAAAAACCAGAGGGGTGGAAAGCATCAGGTAAGCGCCTTAAACGTGGATTGTATCAGTCAGCTAATGGTTCAATTATTAATGCTGATCTAAATGGTGCAGCGAATATTTTAAGAAAAGTAGCCAGCAATCTAAGCTTAGACTTAGGCTCACTGGGTAGGCGTTGTTTGACGAACGCAGCGAGAATTAGACTTTGGGCTTTGCCTAAGACTATTCTGTCCGCAGAATCTCAGTGTCTTTAGACCTGAGAGTGTCAATAATTCTTGAATTTTGGGCGGGGAAACCCCGCTGACAAGTGTAGGTTTTTTACATTGTCTTGAGAACAAGACTTGGGGGACAAGGCAGACAAGGTGACAAGGGAGGAAAACGGAGAAAGAATGTATGATTGGTAACAAAACAACCCATAAACCGAGTATTTTTTGTATAAAA
>JANMGZ010000464.1:0-6420 GCA_031374905.1 Dolichospermum sp. OTE_70_metabat_362_sub | reverse complement strand
AAGTCCACTTGGTGCTTGCCAACGTTTGTTAAGGTATTCTCTTGCTTCTGCTACTTGGGGTGTATCAAATAAAGTTTTGTCATTAGCAACTTGTGTCCCTGAAGTGGTTTTAGTTGCACCTCTTAATCTTCTGACTAAATTATCTTTATTTTCTGCCAAAGATACCTGATCTGAAGTAGCAGTTCCTACAGCAGCTTGTGGTAGTCCCAGAGCAGGGGAGGTAGAAATTGGATTAGGAATGTTACTAAAATTGTTGTTGGGGATAGTAGCAATAGATTCAGCGGACTGGGACGGATTAGATGGCAAATTCTTGGTTTTAGCCGCATTCATGCCTTTTTTAGCCAGAATATTTGAAGAATTCGGTATGGCTTTTGCTACTTTCGTGCTAACAGGATTGGGTATTATGCTAGGTAAGGAAATTTGTGGAGTAACAGGATAGGAAGAATTATCAGATGGGATGGTTAATGCAGGCTGAGATGTTGTTGGTGCAGCCGGAATAGTTGCATTAGGAAAGGAAAGCGGTGGTGCGGGGGTACTAAAGCTAGAAAGTGGTGGTGTCAGTTGGGGTTGAGGAGTGGTTAAATTCAATGACGGTGCTGTTTGCGTAGTGTCTTGTAAAGAAGGTTCTATAGCAGTTGGTTTTAGGGACCCAGGAGTATTTTTAGCTACTTGCTGACGATTTTTCTGAATATTATTGGCATATTGCCAGGTAAAGGGTGTTAAACCGGCTGCTAACACTAACACTGCGGCTATAGGAACCCAATTGGGCAAACTCGAACTAACATTTTGAGGACTTAGAGTCGGTAAGGCAATCATATCAGATGAGTATTCATCTAAAGCCGTTGCTAAATCAAATAGTTGCAGCAAACTCAGTTCAATTACCTGTCCAGATGTTTGGTTAGCAAGATCACCAAAAAATAGTTTATGGGTTAAATTACTACTGGATTCTAAATAAACTTTTGTTGATGAAGTTTGGGTAGGAAAGCCAGATACAGGAGTGTCGTTTAATTCGGTTGCTGATTCCGTGTGAGGATGATCATTTTCTAATAAAGTTATACTAAAATCTTCAACAGATTGTTGCAGAAGTTTTTGAATATAAGTAGTAACCATATTACATAAAACTTCCAGTTGCTGGCGATCGCCCTGAATGAGTATTTCACTTTCTTCTGACAGTGCTGGATCATCAAACCGCAAGCTAAAACTGAGATCATTAATCACAGTTTTGTCAGTCCAACGGGATAAAGCCGAGTTTTGCGCCGATATTTCTAGTGTGCAAGTGGGGGGGGTGTAGCGACGAATGATAGAATTTAATGGAGACATAACAACAATTGCAAAGGAAAAAATAGGGAATGTTAGATTTTAGATTGGCCATGAACATGACAAATCGCAAATTATTTTGTGGAAAGGTCTATTAGTGCTAACCACAAACGGCGGTGTCCACCAGAAGCACTATAAAAGAGTAAGTTTATTAACAGTTTTAGAGCTAGGTGGGTAAGCAAATCTGTTGAAGTTGCTTCTTCCTCTTCCATGCGTTCTTGATAAGTATTACAAAAAGCATCTATATAATCTCCTAATAATGCAGCTTGATGAGGTTTCTGCTTATTTGCTGTCATTTGTTCTAATAAACCTACAGCCCGACGAATTAATTCCTGGTGCTGTTTGGCGAGATGGCAGATAATGAGAACGAGCGATCGCGCTTCTTCGACATCTAACTTTTTCCGTCCTCCTTGACTTTTGCGGAGGGGATTTGATTGTCGCAATCGCCACAAAGCCACCCGATCTGGTACTTTTGACTCTAAATCAAGACTAACTGCTGCTGATAGCATTGCTTCTGAACCAATGCCAGTTAGGGTTTCCAACGCCAGTAAGATTAAGTCTAACTGAGTTTTGATATTTTCCCATTGAGTTGTATTTGGATCTGGGAGTGGGTTTAAATCCTCCCAATGTGACTTTGATATAGTGGAATTAGCGGTTGATTGCATAACTTTTAGCATAGATGATCAAGCTTAAAGAAATTGTGACTCGTACTCTAGGAAAAATTGGTTATTAGTCATTGGTAATTGCTCATAATTCTTGCCCTCTTGCCTTTAAATATGAGCAATAGTGACACCACTACCGCCATCAGCTTGTTCGGCTGGTTCGTAGTGGGAAACTCTGGGATGTTGTTGTAAGAAAGCGTGAACTCCTAGCTTAAGTTTACCAGTACCGTGTCCATGAATAATCCATAGGGGTCCATCGGTTTCGGAAATGGCTTTGTCTAAGATATATTCGGCATCGGCTACGCGTTTTCCGCGCAAATCTACAGTATTTTTGGACGTGCGAATGGCTGGGGCTGGTGGTGGTGTAACTACGGTTGCAGCTGGTTTGGTTTTAACTATGGGTTCGGGTTTTTGTCCATCTAATGATTCTATATCTTGGAGTTGGACAGTCATTTTCATGATGCCAAAACGCACGTTAAAATTGCCATCAACATCGGGAATTGTTAATACTTCAGCGGTTTGCCCTAATTTGGGAATTCGCACGCGATCGCCGACTTTAGGCATAAACCCAACTTTGGGCTTGGGTGGAGGTGCAGGTTCATATTTTTGAGCAATTTGATTTATGGCTGTGGTGGCTTGTTGGGCATCTTGGGCGTTGGCTGTGCCTTTTTGCAAGCGGCGGATTACTTGGGCAATTTCTCCTTTGGCTTGGGTAATTGCTTGTTGAACGGCAATTTCTTGAGAAGCCCGTAAATCTTTTTCTCTGGCTTCTAATGCGGCGGCTTTGTCAGAAACTTCTTTATATAATCGTTCGGTTTGACGTAATAATTTTTGGGCTTGGGCGGCCTTGGTTTCCTGGTTGCGACGTTGGGCTTCTAAACCGGCAATGACTTGATTTACCTCGTCTGTGGCTTCTCCAACTTGAGTTTTCGCTTCTGCTACTACCTCTGGTTTTAACCCTAAACGCAAAGCAATACTCAAGGCGTTGGAACGGCCAGGTATACCCCACAATAGACGGTAGGTAGGTGAAAGTGTGGTTTCGTTAAATTCTACGGAAGCATTTTCAAATCGGGGATCTTCGTATTTTAGGGCTTTGAGTTCGCCAAAGTGGGTACTAGCCATTGTTAGCTGGGTATGATCGGCGAGATATTTGAGTAAAGCGATCGCTAATGCACTGCCTTCAACCGGATCAGTACCTGCACCAACTTCATCAAGTAGAACTAGGGATTGGGGACTGGGGACTGGTAGTTTTATTCCTTCTTTTTCTTCTTGATTGTTGGGCGCAGGCCCTGCGCCCCTACCTCCTGTCTCCAATGCTTCTAAAATTCGACTAATGCGGCGAATATGTCCTGAGAATGTAGATAAACTTTGTTGTAAAGATTGTTCATCGCCAATATCAGCTAAAACTTGCGAAAACCACGGCATTTCTACGGGTTCACGGGCGGGAACAAATAAACCCACTTTCGCCATGACGGCCGCTAATCCCAAGGTTTTTAATGTTACAGTTTTTCCGCCTGTATTTGGTCCGGTAATGGTAACTACCCGAATTTGAGGACTGATCAATAAATCTACGGGAATTACCGAATTTCCTTGTTCATGTTGCTGTTGCCATACTAACAAGGGGTGGCGCAGATGTCGCAAGGTAATAATTTCATTGTCTTCCCGATTGACAAAACGCGGGGGGTTAGAACCTATCCACAGACTATAACGAGATTTGGCAGTTGCCAAATCTAAGGTGGTGACAATGGCTAATAATTTTTCTAAGTCTGGTGTAACTGCGGCTACTTTCTCCGTTAAAGTGCGGCGAATGGCTTCGGCTTCAGTTTGTTCTTTTCTGATAATTTGCCGCAGTTGATTACCCAAGGGGACGACACTATTAGGCTCTATATACAGGGTTGCGCCACTGGTAGAGGTATCATGAACAATGCCGGGAATTGCGTCCTTTTGGGGGGCTTTAACGGGGATAACAAAGCGATCGCTTCTTTGGGTAATTAACTGTTCTTGAATTGCACCGGATTTGGCTTGAATAATATTTTGGAGTTTTTGGGTAATTTGTCCCCGGATTTTCCGCAATTCTATGCGAATTTCCCCCATTTTTTGACTAGCGCGATCAGTTACTTGCCCGCGTTCATCAATACAACGGTGGATTTCCTGTTCTAATTCGGGGTAAGTCCGCAATTGGGAAACTAAATCACTTAAAACTGGGACATTTTCTTGATTATCAATGACACGGCGTAAATTTCTTGTTCCTGCCAGGGTGGTAGCGATCGCTAACAGTTCCTCTCCGGGTAAAATACTTTGGAGTATTGCCCGTTCTAGGGAATCACCGATATCTTGGATGCCCTCAAAGGACAATCCTGGATGTAAACGACTTTCCAGTTCGTAAACTTCTTTGGTTTGCGCTAATAACTGTTCACTTCCTACCTGAGTTTCAGGAATCGGCAGGTTACGCGCAACTATCGCCCCTAACTTAGTTGCCGCAAAGGTGGAAAGGTGCTGGCACAAGCGAGGCCATTCTAGTAATTCTAAGGTTTCAGATTGAATCAAGGTTTCAACAGCTAATCTGAAATTATCGTAACAATTTTAGTCACTATCAGACTACATTTTCCAGAATCTAATTTTTAGGTCATGTTGTCACAAAAACGGTAACGCTGAATGGATGTTGCTATTTATCCGGGATAATTTTGTGAATACAGTCTCACAAATACCTTGGTCTATCCCTAGTTCTGACAACAACCGTCACAGAGCTTACTGTCTTATCCATAAGATTAAGAGAGTTAATTAATCCCTTAAAAATATCGAAATAGTTATTATTTCGATAAAATTGAAAAAGAGACATTTCATAAAACGTCTCTATAAAATTGTTAATTTTTGCTAGACATAATGTGAGTTCAATTAACTCTAAACCTAGCTAATAATTCCTCACGGGAAAGATTAGATAAATTGAGTAATAAATCAGTTCTTTCTGTGAGAGAAAGTTCCATCATTGGCGTTAAAATAGCAGATAATTCCTCATCTAAATTGCCAAAACGCGCTGTTAATAAACTCACTACTATCAAACGCAGTCCCTCTTGTCGTCCCTCTTGTCGTCCTTCTTGCAATCCTTCTTGCAATCCTTCTTGTCGCCATTCTTCCCGTTGCTGGAGATACGCTGGTGATAAACTCATAATTAACTCCCTTTCTTCATTACTGACATGATCTTTCACTTCTATATTTTTACGCCAAGATGCGAGAATTTCCAGTAAGTAATTCCTTCTATCATTCTCTTTTGATATTTTAACTAATTCCTCTACCGCTTGGGTTTGGGTTTTTCCTTTCCCTAATACCCTTAACCATAATGTATCCTCAGTAATCGGTAACTGATTGATAGCAACAATAGCTGCTTTCAATAATCCTGGCAGAAAATACACTCCTTTTCCCCATTCCTCTGGTGATTTTGCGCCAAATCCTGCAAGTATTTTTTCAGAACAAGTTGGGGTTAAAATCCATAAACATGGTAATTCTGCTTCCGATAGAGAACGGTTTTCTCGTTTTGCTTGTCGGAATAAGTCTCCATGAACACTATATAATTTCAATAAACAACTTCTAATTTCTACTTCATTGGGAGCATTACGATAAGGTTCAAAAAGACAGCTTGTAACTGCCATTTTTGCTAATAATCCTAAATCTGAACTTGCAGATGAGGATGAATTTGTAGGAACAAACCAAAGATCAATTTCTCTAACTTCACTTTTTACATCTTTGCTGGTTTCCACCTTACCTAAAGAGGTTAATAATTCCTCTAGATATTCTTTAGCAAATTGATCATGCGGTTGTCTAGTCATGAAATACTAAATTTTGTAAATTGGATTTATGGAGTTCCTGAAAATATTTGTAGCTAACAATAGGAGGTAAATAGGGCAAAATATGCTCAAAATTAGCTGATCATGCAGGTCAGACAAATAATAAAATGCCTGACCTACCGCTTTAATTACTAAGCACAAAGAGCTAAAATTTGCTCAACAACTTGTGGGTTAACATCCTTGTTTTCCCCCAAAGCTGTCATTCCATGCTTTTCTAAATTCTTGATTACTGTGGGAATAGTTTCTACTCCCACACCATAATCAGATAAGTGAGTGCGAACACCAACTGATTCAAAGAAATCACGAGTTTTAGTAATTGCTGCATTTACCCGTTCTGCTTCCGAACCAGTCACAATTTCCCAAACTCTATCTGCATATTGTAGAAGTTTTTGCCATTTGAGATCGCGTCTAATTGTTAAGGTATTAGGTAACACAATCGCCAAAGTTTGAGCATGATCTAAACCATGCAAAGCTGTCAACTCATGACCAATCATGTGAGTAGTCCAATCTTGGGGAACACCAGCACCAATTAACCCATTTAATGCCATTGTTGCCGACCAAACTAAATTCGCTGTGGCATCATAATCTGTGGGATTTGC
>JANMGZ010000412.1:0-23463 GCA_031374905.1 Dolichospermum sp. OTE_70_metabat_362_sub | reverse complement strand
CTCCTGTTCCCTTTTTTCATACCATTGTAAGTATGCTTTAGGTGATGTAAAAAATCCTTGATAGTCGGGATGTAATAACCCCATGTCGGGGGTTTCGATTGGTGGCGGTCTATCTCCAACTTTTAAATCTAAGTATTTTTCCGCAATTGTCAAAAATAGAGAAGCGACGTTTTCTGAACCACCAGCGTTCCAGTAACCATAAATAATTAACCAGTTGCGTAAGTCTTGGACTTTTTGAACTGGGATGAATTTTAATAACTTAGGTCCGATTTTCAGAAAACTAATATAACCAGCGAGTTTGTCTTCTTCTTTACCGTTGCTGAATTTGTCCAGGATGAATTTAATGGGTTTAGGCATTCCTGCGGGTTTGTCCCCAATTGCAAATGCACCGATTTTGGTTAAACTCATTAATTCCAGTGCTGACTCGAAAACGAGACGAATGGGAATATTAGCGACACGCTCCCGTAACCACACAACTTGGTCATAATCAAAGAGTAAGCTGCCAAAAAATACGTCTGCATCTTTAAGTGCGGCTTCTACTTCGCTGCTATTGGTGGTAATATTGCGATCGCTAAATACTCGAATATCCAACTCTGGACACCGAGAATTAGCGAAAAAAGCCGCTTTTCGGTATAAGTCCGCGTTAAAGGATTCAAACCCAGCAATCAACACAATTTGTTTCATCTGCTTTTGTTACGAAATATTTCTTTACCTTGATCTTAAACATTGTTGGGGATTAATGGGGGAATCTCTACCTAGAGATTAAAATAATATTTATGCTTTTTGGAACTACATTAACCAGTAGCAGACTCTGGGAATACTGAGAAACTCAATTAAGGAGATACAAATGAAATTCGGCATTGATATTGGTCACAACTGCCCTCCCGATAGTGGTGCAGAGGGAATTAAATCCGAAAATAAGTTAACAATGGAAGTGGGTACTAAAGTTATAGCTAAACTAGAAAGTTTAGGACATACAGTAATTGCCTGTAAACCAAATAGTGCCAGGACAGTAAATCAATCTTTAGGTAGCCGTTGTGAGAAAGCCAATAGTAACCGAGTAGATATTTTTGTATCTATTCATTTCAATGCTTTTAATGGACAAGCTAATGGGACAGAAGTATTTGCTATTAGCGACGCTGGCAAAAAAGTTGCCCAAAATGTATTAAATGAAATTGTCAAGTTAGGCTTTTTTAATCGTGGTGTTAAAAGTGGTTCACATCTGTATGTTCTCAGAAGAACAAATATGCCAGGAATCCTCATAGAAGGTTGCTTTATTGATTCAGCCAAAGATATGCAAATATATGATGGTGAAGCAATGGCTAATGCTATAGTTGCCGGTTTAACAGGTAAAGTAGCTCCAACTTCGGGAAATCCTACAACTAGCGTACCTATTCCTGTTCCTAATGCTCCTGTTAATACTGTTATAGATGAAGAAGGTAATAAAGATAAAAGCATTTTGAGACTACAACAGGCTTTAAATCGGCTGAAAATTACCGATAAAAATAATCAGCCTTTAGTAGAAGATAATAACATGGGAGCAGTTACATCTTCCGCAACGGAAAAATTCCAGAGAATTGTCGGAGTTTTACCAACAGGAATTGCAGGTAATACGACTTGGGATGCTATCAATCAAGTATTAGCTAAACGAGTTGTTCAAGGAACTCATACTAGTGGTGTGATTATTAGATATTTACAATACCGTGTAGGTGCTGATCCTGATGGGATTTATGGACCGAATACAGAGGCAGCAATCAAGAAATTTCAACAGCAAAATGGTTTAACTGCTGATGGTATTGTTGGGGCAATGAGTTGGCAAAAATTGATAGGTTAGGATCAATTTTTTTTGCTAATGTCTAAATCCCTGATTTCTTAAATCAAGGATATTACTGGTGAATAGGGAGTATTACTCCCTATTTAAGTTAATCCATTGTTCACATTTCATTTTGTCTATATTCCGGTTAAATGCGCGACATATTAGAATAAAGTATTATGTTTTCGATCAATTGCAGTTATGAGCAATAAGATAATAAGATACCCGAATTCTTAGAGAAGTCGGGTATCTGACTCTTGCAATGTATCCCTACGGGACGCTACGCTATCACAAATCAAATAAGATTGCTATATTTGAGGATAAAAGCCATTTTTATCTTGACATTTAATCATTGGTGACTTTTAAGCTATTATTTGGCTAGATCACTTTAAGGCATACCCTTGTAAACTTTTTGAATTCCGTCTTGTGTTAATAAGTAGGTTGGCGTTAAAAATTGTCGTTATGACAAGGGAACAGGGAACAGAGAAGAGGTTTTGGGCAACTTTACTTTTCTTTACATATTTCGGTTTTTTTCCGTTCACCTACTTACTCTGTTTTTAAAATAAGTAACCGAAGAGACTATGATGACTATGGCTAACACCACGTTGACGCTATCAGAAACATTTAATTCAGTACCAGTAACCGTTTTAACTGGCTATTTAGGCGCAGGTAAAACTACTCTATTAAATCATATTCTTACCTACGAACACGGTAAAAAAGTTGCCGTTATTGTTAACGAATTTGGAGAAATAGGTATTGATAATCAATTAGTAATTGATGCAGATGAAGAAATATTTGAAATGAATAATGGCTGTATTTGTTGTACAGTTCGTGGTGATTTAATTCGCATTATTGGCAACCTAATGAAACGCCGGGATAAATTTGATCATTTAGTGATTGAAACTACCGGATTGGCTGATCCTGCCCCTGTGATTCAAACGTTTTTTGTAGATGAAGATTTACAAAATCAATTGTCATTAGATGCAGTGGTAACAGTTGTTGATGCTAAACATATTTGGCAACATTGGGAAGCAGACGAAGCCCAAGAACAAATTGCTTTTGCTGATGTAATTTTATTGAATAAAACTGATTTAGTTACACCAGAAGTTTTGGATGAATTAGAAACGCGGATTCGGTCAATGAATGCAATGGCAAAAATTCACCGCACCCATAATTCCGAATTAGCAATGTCAGCTTTATTAGGAGTGCAAGCATTTAATTTAGATCGTGCTTTAGAAATTGATCCTAATTTTTTGGGAGAAGATGCTCATGTCCATGATGAAAGCGTCTATTCTGTAGCTATAGTAGCAGAAGGTTCTATAAATAGTGAAAAATTAAATGCCTGGATGACAGAATTACTCAGCAATCAAGGTTCAGATATTTTCAGAATGAAAGGAATTTTAAATATTGAAGATTCAGATGATCGCTTTGTTTTCCAAGGTGTACACATGATATTTGATGGTAAAGCAGATAGACCTTGGAAAGTAAATGAGACTCGCAAAAATGAACTTGTATTTATTGGTCGGAATTTAGATCAGGCTAAATTGAAAGAAGATTTTTTTGCTTGTATGAGTTAAATAAATTAGGAAATTAGGAAATTAATTATATCCCCGACTTTTTTAAGAAGTCGGGGATCTGTAAATTTGTAAATTTAGCAATAAAATATCAAAACTTATGAACTTAATAACCAGCAAATCTCCCGAATTTACCAAACAATATTCTACCAAACTTGCAGATTATATTACAGCTTTAGCTTGGTCTTCTCAAGGTGATATATTGGGGGCAACTTCGGCTGCTGGAGAAGTTGTTTTATGGAAAAATGGCGAATTAACAAATTTGCAAACATCGATAGATAAAGCCGTGAATTGCTTGGCTTTTTCCCATGATAGTAAATATTTAGCGATTGGTGGACAAGATGGAACAGTGAAAATTTGGTGCGAAAATAAATTAATTACTACGTTAGAAAATGCTCCTATTTGGGTTGACCAATTAGCATGGAGTTATACTGATAACCTACTAGCTTTTAGTTTAGGACGTTATGTGCAAATTTGGGACGCAGATACATCAGAAGTTGTTGCTACCCTAAATTTTAATGATTCCTCAATTTTGGGAATTAATTGGCGTAAAGATGGCAAATATTTAGCTATTAACGGATATAAAGGCGTAAAAATTTGGTCTACTCAAAATTGGGATGAAGAACCATTTATCCTTTCGATGTCTACCGTTAGTATCGCCATAGCTTGGTCTGGTGATGGTGAATATTTAGCCTCTGGAAATATGGATCGGACTCTTACCGTTTTAGAATGGGAAAACCCTGATCCTTGGGTAATGCGAGGCTTTCCCGGGAAAATTCGAGAACTAGCATGGTCAGAACTGAAAACATCCACAGGTGCGCCAATTTTGGCTGCTTCCAGTATTGAAGGAATAGTAGTTTGGGAAAAATCCACAGATAAATCTGTCGGTTGGGAGGCGCAAATACTAACCAATCATGTGGATATTGTTAAAGCGATCGCTTATGCACCCCAAAGC
Source organism: Dolichospermum sp. OTE_70_metabat_362_sub (assembly GCA_031374905.1). Taxonomy (GTDB): domain Bacteria; phylum Cyanobacteriota; class Cyanobacteriia; order Cyanobacteriales; family Nostocaceae; genus Dolichospermum. The sequence goes on along the minus strand of JANMGZ010000412.1, from coordinate 19,121 downwards.
TTTATTCTTGCTTCTGCTGGTGCTGATGGTTGGTTATGTCTGTGGGATGAAAATAAAGAAGTATCACAGATTTTTACGGACACTTTGGCAGGTTTTTCAACTCTATCTTGGCATCCCCAAGGACAATTATTAGCCGCAGGTGGTGAACAAGGTGAATTAATAATTTGGTCAAAAAATCGGTTTTGATTCTGTTATTTATCACTTCTTTGTAAAGTTTGAGATTTAGTTAACATCAAAAAAAGATAATCTAACAATATGCTAAATTTTTTCAATTCTCTCCTCGGTCGTCATCCAGAGCGCATGAAAGCTAACGTAGAAATTTATACTTGGCAAACCTGCCCCTACTGTATTCGCGCCAAAATGCTACTCTGGTGGAAAGGTGTTAATTTTACCGAATACAAAATTGACGGCGACGAAACAGCTAGAGCAAATATGGCAGAACGCGCCAACAGCCGCCGCAGCGTTCCCCAGGTATTTATTAATAATCAACACATTGGCGGTTGTGATGATCTCTATCATCTAGATACAAAAGCTCAACTTGACCCTCTGTTGTTTCAGGTAATTGGGTAATTAATTTCCTTATCTCTGCTGCTGACTCCTTCCTGGGCGCAGTCCCTGCGCCGCTGTATCAGCCGCCGGGTCATTAAGAAACTCTCCTGCTGCTGCTGACTCCTTTCTGGGCGCAGGCCCTGCGCCCCTACCTCCTTTTTGCCCTAATGCTTGAATCACTAGAATATTTAAAACATCGAAAATGGATGAATCACGCTCTAGAATTAGCAAGGGTGGCTGGTGATGCTGGTGAAGTTCCTGTGGGGGCTGTGATTATTGACATGGATGATCACTTGGTTGCTGTAGGTGAAAATCGCAAAGAGCGGGATCAAGATCCTACCGCACACGCAGAAATTATAGCCATACGGACTGCTAGTAAAATTTTACAAAGTTGGCGCTTGCATCAATGTACTTTATATGTCACTCTAGAACCCTGTCCGATGTGCGCCGGTGCTATAGTTCATGCCCGATTAGGAAAACTAATCTATGGCGTGGACGATACCAAAACTGGCGCGATTCGTACTGTTATCAACATCCCTGATCACCCAGCCTCTAATCACCGTCTGAAAATGCTAGGAGGTATTCTAGAATCAGACTGTCGAGAACAATTACAAAGTTGGTTTGCTACCCAACGTCAGCAAAAATAACAGACACAGATCAAACTGTCCAAATGGGAAAACACAAATTACCCAAGAAAATTTACGGTGGACATAATCAAGTTTGTGTCATCTTTTATTCGCCAAAAACCAGCCACCGTTATGATCAAATCATACTTTGCTTCTACTAACCGCCATTCAAAAACTACAAATGCGCCCGTAAATCCTCACCTCGACTTCGCTCGGCGACCTTCGGTGGCTCAGAGTACCTCGCGGGTTTCGCCTTGGTTAATCCCTGTTGCTTATCTTCTAGGACGCTACATAGTTTTGCCATCTTTCTTTGGGCATATTAAAGTGACTGGAAGAGAAAATATTCCGACAAGTGGTCCGGTAATTCTGGCACCTACCCATCGTTCCCGTTGGGATTCCTTGGTTTTGCCCTACGCTACTGGTCGTTGTGTGACGGGTAGAGATATGCGATTTATGGTAACGAGTAATGAATGTCAGGGGTTGCAAGGTTGGTTTGTGCTGCGAATGGGGGGTTTTCCTGTGAATATTGAACGTCCGGCGATCGCTACTCTCCGGCATACAGTAGAGTTAATGCAGCAGGGGGAAATGTTAGTTATTTATCCCGAAGGTGGTATTCATCGTGATGGTCAACTTCATCCCCTCAAGCCGGGAATTGCTCGTTTAGCTGTGACTGCTGAATCTATCTACCCAGAACTAGGGATTAAAGTTATACCTGTGGGTATCCAGTATAGTGAACCTTATCCTCATTGGGGTACTGATGTGAATATTCATATAGGTGAACCTATCAAAGCTGCGGATTATATGAATGGAAATTTAAAACTAGAAGCTAAAAGGCTGACAGCAGATTTAACCCATAAATTAAAACAATTAAGTCATCAAGAATCAAAAATTAGCCATCGCATCTTTGCAGAAATTCATAATTAAAAGGAGGTAGGGGCGCAGGGCCTGCGCCCAGTTGGAAGTCAGAACGAAGAAGGAAAATTCCTATTCCCTTACTTGCCGTAGCCAATGACCAATTCCCAGTTATTAAGTTTGCCCACATCTAGGGCAGCGTAGTCAATAACTTGTAATTGCCAGTTGCCTTTTGCAGGTAAAGAAAGTAATTGTTTAAGGGCAGGATGCGATCGCACTGTGTACGTATTTTGTAATTGATTACGCCGACCTAATGTGCGACTTTGTAATAATATCCGTCGATTATTAGGAGCAATTAAATAAACTTCTAAATCTCCTAAAAAATCATGAGTGATATTAACTGTAACTTGAATATCATCAACATTGACAGATTCATTAATAGCGATCGCACTTTTAATTCCCTGTTGGTTATTATCGGGAATATTCACAACTTGAGGATTTTTCACCTGGATTTGTTTATTAGTAATTTTGGCTATTACACTCATTTGCTGCGCTAGTCTCACAGCTTTAGCTGCATTGACTTTGCCATAACCAAACCATTGACTATGACCATTACTATCATAAGTACCCCCACGCACACCCAACTGAAGATCAGGGTTATTATCCACAATTTTATCAGCCGTATCTTGCAGAATCCGTTTAACTTGTTGAGCCGTTAAATCAGAATTAGCTGATAATACCAAAGCCGCTACTCCTGCTACTATAGGAGTAGCGCTGGAAGTACCACCAAAATTCTTAGTAAAATTACCTGCATCATATCCAGCCGCACCTACTTGATCTGTAGTTAACACTCCCAATCCAAATAGGGAAGAAACAATTGCCGGTTGTGTATAAACAAAACCCGTTTCTTGAAACCACATTCCTGGGGGAGCGTTATTACTAGGAGCGCACACAGAAACATTACCTCCCCAGTTACTATAAGCAGCTTTTTTATTCAAGCTAGTAGATGCAGATACAGTAATCACATCAGGATGGACGGCAAAACCGCTTAACCAATTTGTGTTACCTTTGACGATATTTTTCGGCCAATTCTGTTCATTTACAGTCCCATTAATCGGACGATTAGCATTTCCTGCCGCGAACACAATCACACATCCTTTCCCCTTGCGTCCATTGGTAGCAGCCCGACTAATAGCGGCTTTTTGCCGAATAGAAAGGGGAAAATAAACAGCAGAAGCTCCCCAACTACAAGAAATTACACTTGCTCCTTTTTCTACTGCCCAATTAAAAACATCCTCAATTGATTGATCATCTAAAAAACCAGTAGTACGAATGGGCATCATTGCACAACCAGGAGCAACTCCAACAATTCCTGAACCATTTTCTTCAGCTACAGCTAGTCCGGCACAGGCAGTTCCATGACTGGTTTCTTTTTCTCCTGGTAAGGGTAAAAAATCATTTTCTTTTAAATCTCTAGGGGCAACAACTTTACCAGTACCTTGAAAATCTGGATGTTTTAAATCAAAGGAATCATCTACCATAGCTACTACTATAGAACGCACACCGCGAGTAGTATCCCAAGCTTGTTCTACAGAAATATGCGAACCAGCTATCAACTGATTACCACTATTATGATTGAGATACCATTGCTGGGAATAAAGAGAATCTTTGGGTTTATAATGGGGTTCTTGTTGAATGAGAATATTCGGTTCTGCTGCTAAAACTTCTGGTAGTGTTTGTAAATAATTGGTAATTTTAATGGGGTTCTTTGTAGCTTGTTTACTAACAAGAAAAACAAAGGTATTTGGTATGCCAAGCACTGGTTGATATTGAACTAAATTCAATGTAATGGCAATAGTATTAATTTTAGTATTATCTACCCAAGTAGCAAATTGAATTGTTATTTGGTCACTGAGATAAACAAAAGTACCAGGATTATTTTCTAGTGTATAAACATGACTAACAAAGTCTACGTTTTCATCATTGCGTAATTGAGACATTACTGCGTCCAACTGATTAGGAAAAACCGTATATAGTTCTAATTTCGCTTGAGGAATACTCCGCCGCCATACCGCCCCAGGAATTTGTGATAATTTTTCATGGGGGAAATTAGCATGAGGACGGATAGTAAAACGATACAACGTTTTTTCGAGCATTAACTCTTCACCACCGCGCTGTAAGGTCAATGCCTGGCTGTTATTTGCTACATCTGATTCAGGAAAATCCGCAGGATTAATATTATCACTCATAAGAATTGGGGATTGGTGGAAAATTAATTTGGCTTGCGTCTAGATATTTTAGAACTTCGGGAAAGAATAGTGCATAAATTCTCTAACGTGAGTAGTATATACTAAGTACAAGCCGTAATTATCAATAAAATTATGAATAAAAGTAAAAAAGTTCCTTTACTTGTTAAAAGCCAAATATTAGCAACTGTTAGTTATGTTTGGACTATTTGGGGGAAAAAACCTCACTTAAATCAACCTTATTGGAGGATTGACATAGATTCCAATCCTTATAGTATTTACTGTGAACATATGGATCAATTTGCCAGGTTTTATCATCAGGGCTTTACTTATCATGAAGCAGAAGAATGGTTATCAGAAACTCTCATCAAACTTGGCTTAAATAACTAAGCTCTCTAATTACTAGAATTTTCATATATTTAGACACACTATGAATTAATCCCTTTCTTCTTGTTTAAAATTTTCCAACGTCGGTTGTAATACTACTAAATGTAAATTATATCTAGTATCTGCTTGCAAATAACGTTGTTGTAGTGGTTGCCATTCTTGCCACAATTGATAACGATTTGCGGCTAATAGCGTTGTTAACCCACGTAATTGAGTATTCAGTTCTGATTTAAAGATATTCTCTAACCACTCATTCAAGACCATATTATCTTGAATCATCCCCAAGATTTCTTGGATAGTTTTGACATCATTAATATGTGTGGCAAAAGACTCACCATATAATTCAGTAAATAACTCCATTTGATAGCGGAGACGTTTGGCTTGTTTCCGCAAACTATGCAGAGTTTCACCTTCTGTTTTGAGATGTTCTTCTAATTGACTCGGTGTCCATTTTGTTTGCACTACTATTTCTGATTCGACAATTTTAGTCCCAATTAACCATCCTGGATGTAAGCAAAATTCACTAACTTCTGGTGAGAGTAAATCTGGTAATGCGTGATAAATTGGTACAGATGAGAAATTTTGATAACTGGGATTTTTTAACCAATCTTCACATTCATTTTTAAAAGATTTATAATTTTCATCTTTAAATGTTTTGTGAACATGAGAAACGGCAATTTCTCGTTGTTTATCTAATTCTGTAAAAGCTGTTTGTAGAAATTTTTGTTCTTTTTCAACTAAATGCGGTTTGTAATTCTTTTCTAGAATTTCTGCAAGGACATCTAAATCTCTGAGACTACCTAAAATTCTAGCAAGTTTACCAATATTCTTATCATTAACTGATTTTGGTAAAAATAAATATCTCTCAAATCTACTCACAGCAGTTCGTAAACGTCGTATTCCCACGCGCATTTGATGTACTGCTTCTATATCTTCGTCTTTTTTAACTGCTTTTTCCCATTTTATGGTTTTTGTAAAGTGTTTTTCAATGGCTTGGTGTGCAGTTTCACCGAGGGTTTTAATTGGGGTTTCTGATGGTATTTTCATGGTCAGAAATGGCTAACGCCACGCTACGCTATCAGGATGTCCAGGATTAAAGGATGAACAGGATGAAACCAGGAATTTTATTTCCAATTACCAGCTTTAAATAGATAATTACCAAGTTGAATTAATACTTAATTGCTGTTTAAAGATTAGTGGAAATAGCTTGTACGGGACAAGTAGGAATACATTGTTCACAAACAATACAACGCGATCGCACAAAGGTGAGTTTATATGTCTCTGGATTAATAGCTAAGGCTTCAGTGGGACAAACCCCCGTACATAAACCACAGTGAACGCATACATCTTCATCAATGACTATTTCACCTAAACCCAGGGAAACATGAATATGTTGCGATCGCATCCATTCAATTGCTGCATCTAACTGATCAATATCTCCCAATAATTCTACTACCAGTTTACCAATTTGATTCGGGGCAACTTGGGCGCGAATAATATTCGCAGCCACATTAAAATCTTTTGCTAGTCTGTAAGTAACTGGCATTTGAATCGCACGTTTCGGAAAAGTTAGGGTAACTCTTTTTTTCATTAGCTGGGAAAACAGTAAACTAGATGATGAACTAAGTTAATAAGTCTTAATAAATTGATTATGAGTACCGAAGCACCTGTAAATTCTGGTAGCCGCATTAAAAACTTCTTAATTGCCATTGTAGCGATCGCTTTGGGAATTGCCCTCTTCCTGGGACTTAAAACTGATTCTACCTCAGTTTCCCTGGCAGAATTAGGTAAAACTTCTATTCCTTTAGAAGTAGCTGTCAGCAACGGTAAACCTTCCCTCGTCGAGTTTTACGCCGATTGGTGTACAGTTTGCCAAAAAATGAGTCCCGACATGGCCAAACTCAGAGAACAGTATGATGAAAACCTGAATTTTGTGATGTTGAATGTTGATAATACCAAATGGTTGCCAGAAATGCTCAAATATCGAGTAGACGGGATTCCCCACTTTGTATTTTTGGGTAAACAAGGAGAAACCATAGCGGAAACCATTGGTGATATTCCCCGCACCATTATGGCTAGTAACTTAGAAGCATTAATTGCCGGTTCTCCCCTTCCCCACATTCAAGGTAATGGTAAAACCTCCCAATTTTCCGCACCAGTAGCAACAGATAGTAATCAAGATGATCCTCGCAGTCACGGTAGCCAAGTTGTAAATTAGATGATTGGGGATTCGTATTATTTAAATTATTTGTCTGAATCAGGATTTTCAAGATTTAAGGATGTAGAGGATGAAGTTTTTTAATTATTATTTATGATCAGATCATATTAATATTATTAATTAACTTCCAATTACAAATCCTGTAAATCCTCTAATCCTACAAATCCTGATTCAGACTTGCTATCTTCAAAGTAAGATAGTGGATCATTGTCTTTTTTCTCAAAATTTACTATGGCTACGATTAACGACAACTACCTGAAACTCAAAGCTGGCTATCTGTTCCCAGAAATTGCGCGACGGGTAAATGCTTTTGCACAAGCTAACCCTGATGCGAAAATCATTCGCTTAGGGATTGGTGATGTCACCGAACCCTTACCAGAAGCTTGTCGCACAGCCATGGTTAAAGCTGTGGAAGATATGGGCGATCGCTCATCTTTTAAAGGATATGGACCAGAACAAGGTTATGCTTGGTTAAGGGAGAAAATCGCCACCCACGACTTCCAAGCCAGGGGAGCAGCCATAGAAGCCGATGAAATCTTCATTTCCGACGGTTCTAAATGCGATTCCGGCAACATTCTCGATATTTTTGGCAAAAATAACATCATCGCCGTTACAGACCCCGTATACCCCGTTTACGTAGATACCAACGTTATGGCGGGTAACACCGGAGATGCTAATGAAAAAGGTGAATATGGTGGTTTAGTTTATTTACCTGTTACTGCTGAAAACAATTTTACCGCGGAAATTCCCAGCCAAAAAGTTGATTTAATTTATCTTTGTTTTCCTAATAATCCCACAGGTGCAACTGCAACTAAAGAACATTTGCAAGCATGGGTAAATTATGCCAAAGCCAACGGTTCAATTATTTTCTTTGATGCCGCTTACGAAGCATTTATTACCGATCCTACCTTACCTCACTCTATTTTTGAAATCGAAGGCGCAAGAGATTGTGCAATTGAATTCCGTTCTTTCTCCAAAAATGCCGGGTTTACCGGAACTCGTTGCGCTTTAACTGTTGTTCCTAAAACCCTTACAGCTAAAGCCGCTGATGGTTCTAATGTGGAAATTTGGAAGCTCTGGAATCGTCGTCAATCTACCAAATTTAATGGCGTTTCTTATATTATTCAACGCGGTGCAGAAGCGGTTTATTCAGAAGCAGGACAAGCACAAATCAAAGCTTTAATAAACTTCTATTTAGACAATGCTAAAATCATCCGCGAAGAACTCACAAACGCAGGTTTAAAAGTTTATGGTGGCGTAAATGCACCTTATGTATGGGTGCAAACTCCTCATGGTTTATCCAGTTGGGAATTTTTTGATAAGTTATTAGCAACTGTGAATGTTGTCGGAACTCCCGGTTCTGGTTTTGGGGCTGCGGGTGAAGGTTATTTCCGCATTTCTGCGTTTAATAGTCGGGAAAATGTCGAAGAAGCCATGAAGCGGATTACCGCTAAGTTTAAGGTATAGAATATTGAGGTGGGTAATTCTCACCCTATTTTTGTACTTTGATAATTAGATAACGGTATACAGGTCAGCAAATCGTAAAGCCTGTAGGGGCGCAGGCCCTGCGCCCTCCATTGTATTGCATCAAGCGCGATAACCGCTATAATAGTATTCTTCCGTGATTTACAGCGGCCAAATTTTGATGAAATAAACGGACAATTTGTAGTAATTGTTGGCAGTATTTAACATAACACCTTACATTGCCCATAATGCCTTAACAAATGATCACATAAAACCAAAGCCACCATTGCATCAACCATAGGCACAGCACGGGGTAAAACACAAGGATCATGTCTTCCTTTTCCAGTTAAAACTGTTTCTTCACCTTCCTTAGTTACAGTTTTTTGTTCTTTTCTAATCGTAGCCGTCGGCTTAAAAGCGACGCGGATAATAATGTTTTCACCGTTGGAAATTCCCCCTTGAATTCCGCCAGAACGATTAGTTAATGTTCTAATTTCGCCATTTTCATCAATATAAAATTCGTCGTTATGTTCAAAACCTGTTAATAAAGTTCCGTCAAAACCTGAACCGATTTCAAAACCTTTACTTGCAGGTAATGACATCACCGCTTTTGCTAAATCTGCTTCTAATTTATCAAAAACTGGTTCGCCTAAACCCTTGGGAACATTCCGCACCACACATTCAACTACACCACCGATGGAATTACCATCTCTACCAGTTTGTTCAATTAATGAAATCATGGTGTTAGCAACTTCGCCATCTGGACAACGGACGATATTACTTTCAACATCTGCTAAAGTGACGGTATTCGGATCAACAACACCTTCTAAATCCTTAATGCGCTTGACATAGGCAATAACTTCTACACCTGCAACTTGATGAAGAATCTTTTTAGCAACTGCCCCTGCTGCTACTCTCCCTATTGTCTCACGCGCCGATGACCTACCACCACCTTGCCAATTTCTTAATCCATACTTAGCATCATAAGTAGCATCTGCGTGAGATGGGCGATATTTTTGCGCCATTTCATCATAATCTTCGGGACGAGTATTTTTATTTCTGACCAAAATAGCAATTGGTGTTCCCAAAGTTTTGCCCTCAAACACCCCAGATAAAATCTCACAGGTATCTGCTTCCTTGCGAGGAGTGGTAATCTTACTTTGTCCTGGCCGTCTTCTATCTAACTCAAATTGAATTTCTTCGGCAGAAATTTCCAGTTGTGGTGGACAACCATCTATAATAACACCCACACCGCCGCCGTGAGATTCGCCAAAAGTAGTGATACGGAAAAGATGACCAAAAGTGCTGCCCATGATGTTGAGAAAATACAGACCGGAATATGTATTTTACATGGAGTTGGGCGATCGCGTATCCCTTACAGGACTCAAAAAGATAGAGCTACCTGAGAATCGCTTGCCAAAAGTCAAAAATTCTTTAGACAATCAGTTATCTTAAAGACTCTCACATTCTTCTCTGTCACCTGTTAATAATTGAGTCTGGCAGTTAAACTAGATAAGAAAACTGTAATTTCTAAATTTGACAATTTCGCCAAAAAAATCACCATAAAGGTAAGTATTATGAAAAATTTGCCCAAAAAAGCTTTAATGAAACAGCGTTTATTAGGTTCGTCTAGACATCATATTTTAACGGGAGTTATGGCTGCTTGGTTAATGATAGTGCCGGGAATAGGGGGAAATAATCCCGTTTCAGCCCAACAAAAAACCGAGCGTAATTCTTTAACCTATGGGGAATTAATTCAAAAGGCGAACAACGGAGAAATTCAAAAGGTAGAATTAGATCAATCTGAGCAAACAGCTAAGGTTTATTTAGTTGGACAAAAACCCAATACTCTACCTTTACAAGTGCGTCTTTTAGATCAAAATGCGGAGTTAATTAATAAACTTAAAGAAAAAAACGTTGATTTTGGCGAAGTTTCTTCGGCTGGAAACCGTGCCGCTGTGGGGTTGTTAATCAATTTAATGTGGATTTTGCCCCTAGTGGCTTTAATGCTATTATTCCTGCGCCGTTCTGCAAATGCTTCTAACCAAGCGATGAGTTTTGGTAAATCTCGCGCTCGCTTTCAAATGGAAGCGAAAACCGGGGTAACATTTAATGATGTGGCGGGAGTCAAGGAAGCCAAAGAAGAATTAGAAGAAGTTGTTACCTTCTTAAAACTTCCCGAAAAATTTACAGCGGTAGGGGCAAAAATTCCCAAGGGTGTACTGCTAGTTGGACCACCAGGAACAGGAAAAACTTTACTCGCAAAAGCCATTGCGGGGGAAGCAGGTGTACCGTTTTTCAGTATGTCTGGTTCAGAATTTGTGGAAATGTTCGTCGGTGTAGGCGCTTCCCGGGTGCGGGATTTGTTCAAAAAAGCGAAAGATAATGCTCCTTGTTTAATATTTATTGATGAAATTGACGCAGTAGGTAGACAACGGGGTGCGGGTATTGGTGGTGGAAATGATGAAAGAGAACAAACCCTCAACCAGCTATTAACGGAAATGGATGGTTTTGAAGGGAATACAGGGATTATTATTATTGCGGCTACCAACCGTCCAGATGTCCTCGATTCGGCTCTATTACGTCCAGGACGCTTTGATAGACAGGTGATTGTGGATGTCCCGGATTTGAAGGGAAGACAGGAAATTTTGACAGTTCACGCTCAGAATAAGAAAATTGATCCTAGTGTATCTTTAGAAGCGATCGCTCGGCGTACTCCTGGTTTTACAGGTGCAGATTTAGCCAATTTACTCAACGAAGCCGCTATTCTCACCGCCAGAAGACGCAAAGAAGCCGTTACCGATTTAGAAATTGATAACGCCATAGATAGAGTAGTTGCGGGTATGGAAGGAACTGCTTTAGTAGATAGCAAAAACAAACGTCTGATTGCTTATCATGAAGTCGGACACGCTTTGGTAGGGACGTTGGTTAAAGGTCATGATCCTGTACAAAAAGTTACCCTGATTCCCAGAGGACAAGCATTAGGTTTAACTTGGTTTACTCCCAATGAAGAACAGGGTTTAATTTCCCGTTCCCAAATTTTAGCCCGCATTGCGGCAACTTTAGGCGGTCGCGCGGCTGAGGAAATCGTGTTTGGGAAAGCGGAAGTCACCACAGGTGCAGGAAATGATTTACAACAAGTTACCAATCTGGCACGACAAATGGTCACAAAATTTGGAATGTCTGATTTGGGGCCAGTTTCCTTGGAAAGCCAAAATAATGATGTATTTTTAGGGCGTGACTGGATGAATAAATCTGAATATTCTGAAGACATTGCTGCAAAAATTGATGCCGCAGTTCGGGAGATTGTTAACCGCTCATATATTCACGCTAAGGAAATTATCCAAGAAAACCGGTCAATTTTGGAACGGGTAGTTGATTTGTTGATAGAACAAGAAACTATCGAGGGTGATGTATTCCGTAAAATTGTCACTGATAATACAGCAATTCAAGTAACTCATGAACAGGTAGCTGTACCTTATTAGTTGAGTTTACATAATTCTTGTAGAGACTTTCCCTAGAACGTCTCTACTTTTTAACTTTTTTTAATTACCAGAAATATCAATCTGCGACTTTTATCTACCTTGCCATCATCCATATTATGATCAAAAGACTGGCTTAATTTTTGACTTCCTAAAACTTTTCAAACACCCTCTTAGTAACAGAACTGCGATAAATTTCGCAAAGATGTGCCAAAATGTCTATTAAGGTTAAACGATAATCGAGTAATGTTTCATCGCTTCTGCCTTCTATTCTTAATTGCTTCGCAAATTCATCAATGACTTCCATGTGCATTTCTATAATTTGTGGCACAGGGATACTAGCATAAAATAAGGCATTGATAAACTTATCAATTTTTTCTTGTAATACTTTGTCACTAATGAAATAATTTATAATAATTTGACGGTAATCTGATTTAAGTGATTTTAAAATTTCCTGTTTTTCAGTAGCAGTCATATCCTGAAAAGTTTGTGTTTTTTTCTGTTTGCTAAAGGCAAAGAAATAATTATCTTGATTATCTAATTTTGGATGACGGTGTTGTGGCAGATCATAGAGAAAATAGGATATTTGACAAGGTATAATTTCCATTGACTGCCAGTACCATTGAGTTATTACTCCTTCAATAAAATTCCATATTTGAGCAACTAAACCTTTGTCCTGCCCTTCTACCAATGGTCTATCGAGAATGTGTTTTATATTTGTTTTTAAAAGCAATATAGGTAATAACATCTACTGTTTATAGATCCTGAATTTTGGCAAGTGAAATATAGAAGTATACAACTAACAATACTTACTCAATCTAAGTATAAAGATTGATAAATTCCTGAATAGCGCATTTAACATAGGGGCGTAATGACTCATGGATAATGGATAATGTGCAATAGCATATCTAGCGGCAGATAGATTACATTATTTCACTTATTGATAAGATACTTAAACGAACTTAAAGAATTGTCGCATTTTAAATCATTATAATTCCTCAAGGTTCTAAAGCGAATCTTTGGAGCCATAATTATTGTTGTAGTTGTCACTATAAAAAATGATGGCTTTCAATACCAGTAGCAAGGTAGTGAAGATGGGTACTTGAACAGGGTAAGTTAAGACGCATCTAAATTTGATTTAGGGAAGTTAGAAAATAAGCCATCAAACTCTTATCTGTTCCCTGTTCCCTCGTCTTAACCAGCAATTTAAATGCGTGACAGCTTAGAAACTCACATCTTGCACGATAAGGGTAAAAATTATTGGTGATTAGCTTCGAGACATGAATGTCCATAGCGGGGTTTAGCCGCAAACCATAACTAAACGGCTAGTTTGAAGAGGTCTGTCAATTGTAACCAGAATCGCTGATAGCGTAGCCATTCTAAATATTCTTGGAGGATATTACTTCAGGCTTGAAGACCATCTAAACCAAGTGCTGATAGTGATAGTTGATCACAAGAAGAATGACCACCGAGGACTTATTTTAATGCTACAGTACCCACTTTATGAACTTATAGAAACTGTACCAATCTGCTGGGAAATAAACACTCTAGCAACGGTGCTGGATATTTTTGGACAAGAACAGTGCGATCGCTTGGTAATAGTCAATTCACAACAACACCCAATTGGTTTGTTACACTCTAATCGGTTACTGCCACAATTATTAGCAGCAGTAACTGATAACGACGCTTTAAATTTACAACAACCACTCTCAGAAGTGGATAAATCCCTAATAGCACCAATACATACCATCCCAGCCGCGGAAAATCTCGAACAATTTAGTTTATTTGTAAAATACCAAGAAACTAAACCAGAAAAAAACTTAGAGTGGGTGTTAGTTGACTCAGATGGTAAATATTTGGGAATCTTGAATACTTTACGCCTATTAAAATTGTTAACTCAGAAGAAAATTCCCATCAGCTTAACCAATGAAAAACCAAGTCAGCAGTATGTGACAGACATAAAAACGTCTAGAAACCGACAAAAGACTGAACATACAGCTAATAAATGCCAGCCTAAAATACATAAATCCATAGTCCATTTATTGGCTCGATTACCCTGGCCAATGATGTTACAAACAAGTTATGGCGAAATAATTACCCAAAATCCTGCTTGGTGGCAACAACTGGGAGTATTAAAAGATCCGGAAGGAATTAGGAAACAGGTAGAAACTATACTTAACCCCAAATCTTCTCCAAAATCCGTTTATATTTACCCTAATTCTCCAGAAAATGAGAAGCCAGATACTTTTACAACTAACAGACAAAGTATCTCACCGACAGTTTTTTCACCTCACTCACCATCAGCCTTATCATTTCTGCAAGAACCACCTCTAACTGTAAACAGTAGTTCTAACCGCTGTGTTTTAGATACTCAACTGGGTATTTGTACTTGTGTAGTCGAAATTAAAACAGGTCAAGAACGGATTTGGCAATTTGCAAAAGTTCCTTTAGATAGTAGTGAGTTAAAAATTGGGACTGCTGATTTAGAAGCAACACCAAATACAGAAGAATTATGGCTAATATTAGCCACAGATGTAACGGAACAACAACAACTTTGCCAAGAATTAGCAGCAAAAAATGCTGATTTGATTCAACTTAATCGCTTAAAAGATGAGTTTTTAGCTTGTATTAGTCATGAATTAAAAACACCGCTAACAGCAGTTTTGGGATTATCTCGTTTGCTGGTAGATCAACAGTTGGGACAACTGAATGAGCGTCAAGCCCGCTATGCTGCACTAATTCATCAAAGTGGCAGACATTTGATGAGTGTGGTTAATGATATTTTAGATTTGACTCGGATGGAAACAGGACAGATGGAACTCACCCTAACTCCGATAAACATTCAGGTAGTATGTGAACGGGCTTTATCAGAAATTAAAAACATTCATAATCAAACTAACAAAACTAAACAATTATCTAAACCAGAAAATCAAACTTTATCTAATCACCAATTTAGCCTCACAATTGAACCAGGTTTAGAACAGATGGTAGCAGATGAATTACGCTTGCGGCAGATGCTGGTACATTTACTTTCCAATGCCTTTAAATTCACAGAAATATCTGGAGAAATCGGCTTACGAGTTAGCCGTTGGGAAGGCTGGATTGCTTTTACAGTTTGGGATACAGGTGTTGGCATTCCTGAACAACAACAACATTTAATTTTTCAAAAATTCCAGCAATTAGAAAATCCCCTCACTCGTCAGTTTGAAGGAACGGGTTTAGGATTGGTCTTAACTAGAGCTTTGGCTCGTTTGCATGGTGGAGATGTGAGTTTCTTATCTCGAGAGGGTAAAGGTAGTCAGTTTACCCTGCTTTTACCTCCCACTCCCCCAAAAGCCAGTTTTAATGACTCTGAAGATATATCTTCAAAGAAGGAAATAGGCAATATCTCTAATTCTTCACATCAAAGTCCGCATAATTTCCCACAATATCAACCTAATTCCTCCCAAAGATTAGTGTTAGTAGTAGAAGCAGTAGCTCAATATATTGAGGAATTAACCGAACAACTCAAAGGTTTAGGGTATCGTGTAGTTATTGCTAGATCAGGAACAGAGGCACTAGAAAAGGCGCGACGTTTACAACCAAAGGCAATATTTTTAAATCCTTTATTACCTTTGCTTTCTGGTTGGGATGTAATGACTTTACTGAAATCTGATATTTTAACTCGTGATATTCATGTGATTGTCACAGCCACAGCCGCAGAAAAGGAGCAAGCATTTACGAAACAGGCTGATGATTTTTTAAGCTTACCAATCAAGCATCACGCATTAGCATCACTGTTAGAAAAAATTGCAACAACGACTAAATTTCAGCATTCAAAAAGGGAAAATAAGGATATTAATCCCAAAAATATCCCTTTGCGAATTCTCAGGTTAGTAAATCCAGAATTAGAGGCAATTAATCTCTACCCTTCCCTCCGAGAACATCGCGTGATTGAAGTAGATGATTTAGATCAAGCAGATTTGTTGGCACGAGTTTGGCAGTTTGATGTGATATTACTAGATATGCAAATTTCTACTGCTCGGATTTATCTACAACAATTAACCAAACATCAAAGATTGGCAACTCTACCATTGGTAACTTGTGATGTTGCTACTACTTTAGCTGCTTCCCAAATACCAGAATTATCTGTATTTCCTTGTTTAAGTCCCTTAACTCAGGAAAATAATAGTCATAATTATCAACAAGATGCTTTATCATCTGTCTTACAAATTGCTGCTGGTATTTGTTGCCCAACAAATATTTTAGTAGTAGATGTAACTATGCTGAATGATTTACCCAAAGCAAAACGCAAACAATTAAAAGATTATCAGTCAGTTAAAAATTCTTTTCTCAATTTGGAAGATGACCAAAATAATCGGGGATATGAGTGGTTTCAAGCTTTAATTCAATATTTACAAACGGCTGGTTTTAGAGCTTCTATTGCTAGTTGCTGGTCGGAAGTTGTGCAACAAGTTAGTCATAAAAGTGTTGATTTACTTTTGATTTGCTTGCACGAAACGGCAATTAATAAGGAAGTACAAACAGCTATTGAATCATTGGGTAATTTACAGTTTAATTTGCCGCCAATTTTGGTACTTGACCAAAAATTAAATCAGCCAAATTATGAAAATGTGTCAAAATCACCAAAGCAAAGATATAGATATTCTGTAGAAAGTGCTGTCCGGGGAATTGCTACCCAGATATTACCTCGTTCTATTTCTATGGAAGAACTATTAACTCAGATAAATCAAGCATTGGCAAATTAGACTATGATTTACTTGATTCATTTGATTAAAATGATGGAGATGGTTCTATGTAATAATCACTTCAATCACAATAATCAATCATCACATCAATCACATTAATCAAAAGAATCATAGTTTAGGACAAGTTTAAATTTCCGGGTTTGGCTGTTTTTAAAGGAATACGAATGAGATGATAAGCTCCTTTAGTAGCTAGGCTTTTATAATTATCTGGTGGTAAGTCCATTTCTTGAAATTTTCCCTGTTCAACTAAGATTAATAATGATGGTGGTCTAGTTTGTTGGGATGATTGCTTTTGAATATATTCTAAAGCTTGTTGGGAAAATTTGATGTAGTTAATATTCTGTTTTGTGTAGAAAGTGACGGTAGGTTTTTTGAAACCAACCATAATTAATTCTTCATTGGGTTGTTTTAACTCGACAATTAAGGCTGATAATTCTCTCAAAGGAAGTTGACGCTGTTGATCCATAATCAAAACAGCAGGCATTAAAGAAAGTGCAACAAAGGCTATAAATCCTAGTAAATTAATTGTAATTATCTGTCGGTAACGGTGATTTAATATTAAGATAGCCGAGGTAATTGTTGATAGTAACCAAATTATGCCCCCAAATTTGAGGATGCCTGATTTCTCCATTTGTGCATATAATTCAGGAGCAGCAGGATCAGGTCCAGCAATTTGGGTAAGATTAAATAGGGCGATGGAAATAACTGTGATAAAAGCTAAGTTTACCCAAGCACTAATGCGGAAGAATTGGGGAGGAGTTGGGGTAAGAGTTTGTGAACTAGGGAAAAGATCACTCCAAAATAATGCCACGAGAATCGCCGCTGCTGGCATTAAGGGTAATACATAACTGGGTAATTTGGTAACGGAAATTGTAAAAAAGCCAAATACACCCAAAAACCATAAACAGGCAAATAAACCTAACTGTTGAGAGCGTTCTTGCTTTAACCAGTGCGATCGCTGCAAAAGATTGACTCTAACTAGAGCCGCAGGGATGTATACTGAATATGGTGCAAAGCCCAACAAAACGACTAAAAAGTAAAAATACCATGGGGCTGAATGGCCATTAACGACTTCGGTAAAACGGTCTATATTGTGATAGATAAAAAAGGCATTAATAAAATTCCAGCCATTGCGCCAAGTTACCAAAACATACCAGGGAAGTGATAGCACTAAAACGATCCCCATTCCCAAAATCGGCCGCATTTCTCGCCAAAGTTCCCAAAATTTCCCCACATATAAGGCAAAAGCAATCATAATTAGTCCTGGTAAGACGATACCTACAGGACCTTTAGTTAAAATTGCCCCAGAAATTAAAACATAACAACCTAAATACCATTTATTGGGAAGTCGCCAATTAGCAATGACGATTGGGGGATTATTCTGAGCATATCCCAGGAAAAAACATAATAAAGTTGAACCTATACAGCCGTTGAGTAACATATCAGAAACCCCGGTTCTACCCCAAACAATCATTTCGGGGTTAAGTGCCATTAAGGCTGCGGCTATGGCGGCTGTTAAATAACGTCTGGGTAAATTAGTAACTTGTTCTAATTCGTCTTTCTTAGTAAAATACCACTGCACCGTATAAAAAGATAAAGCAATTATGCCCATTGCTGCCAATGCTGAAGGAATACGAGCAGCCCATTCATTTACTCCCATAATAGAATAGGCGATCGCTTGACACCAATAAATTAAAGCAGGTTTATCAAAGCGAGTTTCACCATTAAAAAACGGTGTAATCCAATCACCACTCACAAGCATTTGTCGGGAAGCTTCCGCAAACAGTGGCTCAGTTTCATCAATTAAGCCCACATTACCCAAATTCCAGCCAAAAGCTATCCAGCCAATTACCAATAACCACCCAGAAGCAACACCCACAGCCAGCAATGGACGCTGTTCCAAATCATTAAACCACTTATCAACCACTTGCCGGGAAAAACCTGATTTTATACTCATGAATTAATATTTAGAGACAGGCTTATTGTGTCTTGCCAATTGTCAATTGTACATTGTCAATTGTCAATTAATAGCCTATTACCTATTTTGTAACACCAATTGCCATTCTTGAGTTTGCGGATTCCATTGAGGAGAGGAAGTTTCTCCCACAACATAGGGACCCCAATAGCGTCGAGAACCATCTTGAGCAAAGGCCACTAAAATATCACCTTTCTCCAGTCTTAAATTAGCTTGAGGTAAAGATAAAACTAACCCGCTCTCACTTCCTTCTTCAGGAGCAAAATCCCAATGAGCCGGAATATCAGATTTAGATTTATTCGCAGTCGCACTTTTGAGGGATGATTGTCTAGCTAATAATGCAAGACGGACAGGTTGAGTAGTTTTGTTGCTCATGCGAAGTGATCCAGCAGCCTTGATTTTGCTATCCAAGTCAACCCGATAGGCTACAATAGTGGATGCATTTTCTTTGCTACTTGATTCTACTGAAGCAATTGGTGTACTATCTAAATTAATTTCATCTCCATTATTTTCGCTGTTTGTAACTATAGATGAGGTTGTTTTTGGATTTGTAGGCTCAAAAGATATCCTCATA
>JANMGZ010000407.1:0-6335 GCA_031374905.1 Dolichospermum sp. OTE_70_metabat_362_sub | reverse complement strand
CCGTCGGGAAATAGATTTAATTGGTAGCTATAGCTCATCCTACCGTCTACAAAATCTATCTGCGGATATAGTATTTAATCGCCGTATTGATGTTAAAGCCTTGATTAGCGACCGCTATCCTCTAGAAAATTTACCACAAGCTGTTGACCAAGCAATCGCCCCCACAGCCGAAACCTACAAAATTTTAATCTACCCATAAAACAACTTGGGATTTGGGGATTAATCCTGCTAATCCTTAAATCCTGTTAATCCTTAAATCCTGGAAATCCTGATTCAGACAATTATTTATAAAGTTTTATGTCAATTTTTTCATTTTGTAGTTTACGCTACAGAATTTTCTGTTAGTCTAGGAGTTGAGAAGAGAATCAACTATCTATCAGTAAATAAATAAACTAAAAAAGAGGCGAATATTATGACTATTCAAGAAAAAGCTCGTCAACTCATGGTGCGTCAACATCAGCAAGCTAAAAACCGTCAACAATCCATGTCGATGCGGTCTGCACAAGAACTTGGTTTGCATGAAGAAATATCTCACTACTGGAATCCCATTCAAGGCAAAATGGACCCCGCGACTCAAACGCTTTATGGACGTAGCCAAGCTTCTATGAGTTGAATTGATAAAAAAAGCCACCTCAGCAGGTGGCTAAAAAATTTACTACTTTTACTATCGGTTGCAATTAGCAATCGTAATATAAGAAGAATTCATAAGGATGTGGACGCAATTGCATTTGCTTAACTTCATTAGCAACCTTGTAATCAATCCAGTTTTGGATAAAGTCTTCAGAGAAAACGCCACTTTCAGTCAAGAAAGCGTGATCATTATCCAAAGCTTCCAAAGCTAGTTCTAAAGAACCTGGAGTAGAAGGAATCTTAGACAATTCCTCTGGGGAAAGTTCATAGATATTCTTATCCAAGGGTTCACCTGGATGGATTTTGTTTTTGATACCATCAATACCAGCGCAAAGCATTGCTGCAAAGGCTAAGTAAGGGTTAGAAGTAGCGTCAGGACAACGGAATTCTAAACGTTTGGCTTTGGGGTTATTTCCAGAAAGAGGAATCCGCACAGAAGCAGAACGATTACCTTGGGAATAAGCCAAGTTTACAGGTGCTTCATAACCAGGTACGAGGCGTTTGTAAGAGTTGGTGGTGGGGTTGGTAATTGCCAACAATGCTGGAGCGTGTTTGAGAATACCACCAATGTAGTAAAGTCCCATTTCACTCATGCCAGCGTACTTGTCACCTGCAAATAAAGGCTGACCATTCTTCCAAATAGATTGGTGACAGTGCATACCAGAACCGTTATCGCCAAAAATGGGTTTTGGCATGAAGGTGACGGTTTTGTTGTATTTTCTAGCAACGTTCTTGATGACGTATTTGTAAGTCATCAACCAGTCAGCAGCTTCAATCAACTTACCAAAACGGAAACCAAGTTCGCACTGACCACCTGTCGCAACTTCATGGTGTTGCTTTTCAATAGGTACGCCACACTCTTTCATAGTTAGCAGCATTTCTGTCCGCATATCTTGAAAGCTGTCAGTGGGAGGAACGGGGAAATAACCTTCTTTGACGCGGGTTTTGTAACCAAGGTTAGGACTATCCGCTTCACCCTTTTTACCCTGTCTACCAGTATTCCAACGACCTTCTACGGAATCTACGTAGTAGTAACCTGAATTGGTGGTTTGGTCGTAGCGGACATCATCAAAAATGAAGAATTCAGCTTCAGGACCGAAGAAAGCTGTGTCACCAAGTCCGGTGGATGCTAGATAATCTATCGCTTTTTGGGCAATAACGCGAGGACAACGGTTATACCATTGGCCTGTGCGGGGTTCTTTAATACTACAAATGATACTTAGAGTTGGCTCTTTCATGAAGGGGTCAATCCAAGCGGTGTTAGGATCGAGTACCATTGTCATGTCAGATTCTTCGATACCTTTCCAACCCCGAATACTAGAACCGTCGAAAGGTACGCCGTCAGAGAATGAACTTTCATCAATCTGGTCTTGGTACATGGTCAAATGTTGCCAAGTTCCCAGTGTATCAATGAATTTCAGATCAATCATCTGAATTTTTTCGTCTTGAATCTTCTTCAAGATTTCTTTTGGGGTTGTCATTTTTACTTTACTCCTGATGTAGCCAATTACCTAATATAAACCCAGAGTCTGCCCAAGCATCCTCACCCTGTTACGCTAACCCAAGTTGTCACACACCACCTGGAATATCGTAAATAGTTAACTTGACATGATTTTGTCATGTTTGTTACAGATTGTCTGGATTACAGGTTATGTTAACCTTTCTTTCTTAATCTGTACAAAACTAGAAAATTCATGATCAGGGGTCAACTTTGGCATAAAATCCTTAAATAGCAGATGGATAGTTTTTGTGCCGGATCTATTTTATGTGAATTGGCACGGAATTTTGTTGGTGCGTAATTGCAACCAAATTAATATCAAACCATAGATAGCTAACAATTGGGAGAAAAAAGAATGCGTGATGCAGTTACAACTTTAATTAAGAATTATGACGTAACCGGACGTTATTTTGACCGGAATGCTATTGATACCCTCAAATCTTACTTTGATAGCGGAACAGCTAGAGTCCAAGCAGCCGCAGCAATTAATTCTAATGCTGCTGCAATTGTCAAACAAGCTGGTGCAAAGTTATTTGAAGAACTACCAGAATTGATTCGTCCTGGTGGTAATGCTTATACAACTCGGAGATTTGCCGCTTGTTTACGCGATATGGACTATTACCTTCGCTACGCCAGCTATGCCTTAGTGGCTGGTAATATGAATGTTCTTGACGAGCGGGTATTACAAGGACTGCGGGAAACTTACAATTCTTTGGGTGTACCCATTGGTTCAACTGTACAAGGTATCCAAATTATGAAGGATATTGTTAAGGAACAGGTAGCGGCTGCGGGTATTGCTAATACTGCTTTTGTGGATGAGCCTTTTGATCATATCACTCGTGAATTGAGTGAAATTGATATTTAATTCATAGACATAGCGATTATAAATCGCGGCTACACAAAAAAAGTCCGCCTATTCCTTCGGAACGCTACGCGAACGCCGACTAAATAGCGATAGCGAAGCGCTCCGTAGGAATCGCACTTTGGCTTTTTTGGCAAGGTGCGTTTATTTTTTTTAATAATTGTCAGAATCAGGATTTAAGCTACAGATTCACAGATTCAGAATTTAAAGGAGAAATACCCGCTGCAATATTATCGAGATTGATATATTCAAATACTTCTCAAAAATATGGGAAAATCTGCAAAACAACGGTAGTTTTTACTCAACTATTTGCATCATTAATAAGGTACAAATTACCTATTGTTATAATAATCTATATTAATTGATTATTAATAAATATTTTATCATTTATTAAATCATTATTTATAATACCGTATAATTATTTTAGTGATCATTGATATTATGTTACAGTCAATTATTTTGTTGCTTTCTTTGATTACTAATAATTTGGATTATAGTTATTTTGAGATAAATGCCACTTTTTTATTAGCCATAAATTATAATCATTTGACTTATTTCACCCTTGATTAACTTAAATTGCTCATCTTCTCTAAAGAATGCGAGTTACACCTGAGAGTGATATTTATCGAAAAAGAAGCGTTTCGCGGTAACTACATTCTCTCAAAAACAGAAATTAAAATGACTAAAATTAAATGTTTAATTCCTTTTGGACTGTACGATATCTTCAACAGATGTTATTATTTTGGTAATAGGGAATAAGAAAAAAAGCTTGTCAATTTTATTCTCAACTAAAAAACTCCTGAACCGACAAATGAGATGTGAATTTTTTTTGTAAAAATCAAACAGAATTACTATATGTATAAATACAAACGATATCTTTTATCCTTACTTTTGGTAGCATTCTCCACTGTTATTAGTAGTTGTGATTCTCAGAATACTGCTAATAACCCAACTTCAGAAACAACACCAAATAGCAAAATTAATCCCAGTCTCCCAAAGCAACTACAAAATTCACCCACTCCCTTAGTTGAACCATATACCAATAATGCTAACGCTATCTCTGGTAAAACTACTAACGTGACTCTATACACAAGTGATTCTCAATGTCAAGAACTAATTCCCAAAAAAGCTGCTGTTTCCGCAGAAGAACCCATGAATGAAGCCATAGGTAAAATATTCAAAGAACAAAATACAGCAGATTTTAGCGTATCTGGTTATCGTATTAATGTGATCAAAGGTGTTGCAATTATTGATCTCCGCATCTCACCAGATTCAAAAAGACAAGTATCTTCTCTTTCTAGTTGTGAACAGTTTGCGTTGTTTAGTAGTGTCCGCAAAACATTAATTAGTAATTCTCAGTGGAAAATAAAAGATGTCCGCTTTACTGAACGGGGAGAAGACATTACGCTGTAAGAGACAGGAGGGATTTTCTTATTCTTCCTTTTCTTTTTGCCTATCCCTGCGGGACGCTTCGCTTTAGCGATACGTGGTTCATTAACTCCTAATTCCTTAAAAGTGTTATATTTACATATAACTCCAGCATAGTAAAGATTTTCTAGTGATTTTGCCCAAATGCAAAAACACACTATTAAGGTAAAAAAGTTTGAAATCAAGGGTAAAAAATCAATGGATGTCAAGCTGATTTTAGTGGGTTTAACCGTTATATTCACAGTTTCGTGCTTGTTTTTTGGTACGAAAAATGGTTTTTATGATTCCGACAACTATCATGGTAATGGTTCTGCACATTAACAGGAGTTACAACTTAGGTTTCCAACTTTTTTGAACTTTGCTGAGGAATATTGCCAAAATCCAACTTTCTCAGCCATTAGTTTGATTGAGGGGAGAAACAAATGATGAATAATATATCAACTGATGCGGTCGAAACAGCTAAT
Source organism: Dolichospermum sp. OTE_70_metabat_362_sub (assembly GCA_031374905.1). GTDB lineage: Bacteria > Cyanobacteriota > Cyanobacteriia > Cyanobacteriales > Nostocaceae > Dolichospermum. The sequence continues at coordinate 1,453 of JANMGZ010000407.1, read as the reverse complement.
GAGTTAGAGTGCTTTCCCTATAGCGTTCAGCATCAAGACGAAGGGGTGTGTCTACTGGTTAGAATGGGTTCATACCGTATCTTGTTAGATTTTGGCTTGACAAATATTTTACCTTTAGCGCAGAATTTGACTAAATCAGGACAATTTGGTATGCCACCCATGCCAGCGGATTTGGTTTTAGTTAGTCACGCTCATCCAGATCATGCTAGAGGCTTGTTAACACTGCATCGAGCTTTTCCTCTGTTGCCTATATATACCAGTGAGATAACAACAAAGTTATTACCGTTAAATTGGAAAGAAGAAGAATTAGAAGAAATTCCCTCATTTTGTCAGGCCTTACCATTGCGATCGCCTGTAGAAATCAAAGAAGATTTAATAGTAGAATTGTTTCCCGCAGGTCATTTACCCGGTGCTGTGGCTATCCTCCTCACGTACCACACCCCCAACCGCGATTATAAATTACTTTATACTGGTGATTTTTTTCTATCTAATTCTCGTTTAGTAGAAGGGTTGCGACTAGATGAACTCCGAGGTTTAAATTTAGACGTGCTATTAATTGAAGGTAGTTATGGGACATCCCGTCATCCCCATCGTCGTAACCAAGAGAATCAACTAGCAGAAAAGATTCATCGCGCCATCAGTTCTAGTGGAACAGATGAAAACTATTCAGTAATTTTACCAACACCAGCTTTAGGATTAGGTCAAGAATTACTCATGTTGTTACGTTCCCATCACCACTTTACAGGTAGAGATTTAGATATTTGGGTTGATGGGGCTGTGGCTGCTGGTTGCGATGCCTATTTAGAACTTTTACCCCATCTTCCTGCCTCAGTTCAGAATTTTGCCCGTCATCAACCTTTATTTTGGGATGAACGCATAAAACCCCGTGTAAGAAGATTAAAACCGGAAAATCTGGCAACGTTAGGGACATCTCCTTGTATTGTTCTTACGGACTCTTCCGCAGATTTACGTAAATACTGTCAACCAAACACAGGCAATTGGTTAATTCTTTTACCGGAAAAAATTGATATTCCAGCTAATCAAGAATATTTAGCGCCGACAAAATTTGAAAGTTATCTATTAGCACAACACAGTGATGGACCGGGGACAACCCAGTTAATTCATAACTTACGCCCGCAACACGTTATTTTTGTGCATGGTTCTCCAAGTTATTTGGCTGACTTAACTTGCTTAGAAGAGTTGCAAAACCGCTATCATGTCCATTCACCAGCCGCAGGAACTTTAGTAGAATTACCGATTGGGGAAACATTTTTACAACCTGCTGCCCCAGAAACTAATTATGAAGGAGAGTTAACGGAGTTAGGTACTGTTATTACCATTACTCTTACTGATGCAGTCACAGCAGATCCCCGGTGGCGACAATTTGCTGATACAGGTTTAATAGAAGCGCGTTGGCAGGGTGAAGATTTGGTATTACGGGGGTTATCTCCAC
>JANMGZ010000361.1:0-4618 GCA_031374905.1 Dolichospermum sp. OTE_70_metabat_362_sub | reverse complement strand
GCTGTATATACTGTATATCAAAGCACCGATTGTTAGGGAAGGGAAGGGGGGGGGTGGGGGGGCTAAAAAGTCAGTGTTCCAAGTGAAGGTTGGTGGGCATTGGTGGTTTCGATTCACGGTTCTTCTGCGTCACTGCTCTTGACAGCTTTCGAGTCTTCGTCCCCGCCTTTTGCCGACTTCTCCTCACTCCCACTGATCCCCTTCGCCGCCTTACCCCGCATCTCGACCATTTTTCCCGTGATCGATCTGCCGATCTCTGCTGACCGATTGCAGTCTGGGAAACGACCCAGAACTGCGCCTGAAACAACATTGATGAAACTATATATTTAAACTTCAAATACAAGCTCAATCATGCAAATATATACGAAATCAATCTAAATGGTAAAATAATTTGTGTGCATCAAACTTCTTTGACTGATGACAATAAAAAAAAATATGATATCTTTTGCAAAAAAGATAGAAAGCTATTTTTGGAGAACCTTACATACAAAGCCTTAATAAACCTTAGTAATACAAAGTCTGTATCCATTCTAATAAAAATTGACAAAGTATCTCGGATAACTTTTGATTTTTGTCTGACGAACCACAAGGCTTAAAAGACTGATGTCGTTAATTTGCAGTCGATGGCCGTTTGTTTACTCTATAATTTGACTACAAACACTAGATATTAGTGGGTCAATGTCCGGCAAAAATAATTATCTTAATACGATACCCATAGCAACCTGAACTTCGCACCACAGCGCTTAATGCTGTGGCTCTGCGTTTGAGTCGAGGGCTTAGAAAGAAGATCAAAACATAAAAAATAAAAAATGCGAGATCAGAGACTAATCTGCGCGCCACAGTGCAATGCGAATTAAAGAGAAAACCAGTACTTACCATATATCGCATCCACTTTAGCCTCATCCAGAGGCTTCCTCGTGTCACCACCGCCCTTGAGACTTGACTCCAGAAGAGTGTCTGTTGAAAACACCCCCAGCAGTAATATTCTCGTCATCTTGGACGCGTTTGTGCACGACTTATGCGTCGCCCGTGCCCAGACTTGAGCGTCCACCAATACGTTTGACCCTTCGACAATCTCCATCTAAACATCAAGTTTTCAAACAGAAGATACACTAAAAATGTGTCTGGATTTACCAGAAAGCTAAAAAGCTGCAACATAGAGCCTGCATGCATCTTTTGCACAGCAGTAGAGAGAACAAAATGCAATTGAATTGGACCAATTGGTGCTCTCGGAAAATGCAGATTATATACAAAATTATATTTGTTGTATTCGTGGGTCGAGTTTCGAGTAGAATAATATTAAATATTAAATAATATAATATTATATTAAATAAAATAATATAAAATATTAAACGTCATCATAATAATAGGCCGGAATTATAATAATAATGGTAGCATGTTACCGTATTGTTTCAATTTAAAGTTTACAACGGCTAAACATTCTCTCTCTGTTTCTTTTCAGTTTCAAGTCAGTTCCAAACGGATAAGTCCATGCTTGAACGGGTAAAGACTTTGCCTATCTGCCGCAATTAAGCAGCATGACGATAGGACTTTTTGGCAACATAAAATAACATTTAATAACTAAGTAATACAAGTTGTTCACATAAATTAGATACATCTATTGATCCTCTTAATTTACACACCATTTTCGGAGTCTGTGCACGCACAGGGGGAGATGCCCCTATTTGCTCTCGCTGGCTCGGACCGGCCTGGTGGTTCCCCTGCGGGGTTTTCGACAGTTCTTCACGAGAGCTCTGTGACTCGTGTCGTGCACGCTGCTGCCATGGTGGCGGTGACTCTTGACGCTGCTGCGATGGCGGCGGTGACTCTCGATGCTGCGGAGATTTATTCTCGGACAGTGCCTTTTTGGCCATTGAAAGCACGTCTGGCATATCTGGATCAAAATCGTTTTCATAAAAAATAATAGTATCTCTAAAAACATAAATATAAATCAACAAAATTACACAATTTAGACTAATTCATTATCAGTTACATATCAGTTATGTTAGGAAAAATGCGCACATGAGGCACGAAACAGGGACTTGTTGGAGCGAGTTTTTACGACCGTATGCCGTTACTGTCGTCAATCTTCTTTAGTCGCCTCATACGACACGACGAAGGAAACGGTGGCAGAAATGCATTCAAATCCCCCCGCCACAGGGGTAGTCAGAATAAATTAATTGTATGTCGCAATTAAGTGTATGCATGTTGCAATTGTAGCAGCTCCCATGAATCCTAATAAATAATCAAGTAGAAAACAGTAATCAAGATTTACTTTCAAGATAATTGGATATTGTGAACAAGTAGGCTAAATAACACAAAATAATTGTTTCTAATTTCAAAATAATTGATATGCTTCTTACCTTTGAGAACTAAGGAACGCCAGCTGTCCAGCTCGTCCTTTGCTTTCGCAAGCTCCTCCTGCAGGGCCCGTTTGTCCTTTCGGAGCTGCAGGGTCACCTCGCCATCGTCCACCTGAGGCATCCTCTTTAGAATATCTGCCGCTCGTGATGATTTTGACTCAGACTTTTTGGCACTGCTCTTTTTTGCCTGCAAAACACATTAATAGGAACACTTACACAATACAAACAAAAATATCAACTAACTGTTAAATATATTTAGCTGTCACAACACAAGAACAAAATCAACAATATAGCACAATGTGCACTGGGTATGATGTTAAACTGCCTGGTGGCCTACCTCCGAACGAATGTATAGGTTAGCCTGAAGGGCATCCGGTTGTAAAAAAATTGCCAGAAAAGTCCTATCATCATGCTGCTTGCGGCAGATAGGCAAAGTCTTTACCCCTGCTAGCATGGACATCTCCATTTGGAACAACTGACTTTAAACAGAAGAAGTTAAACAGAAGAAGCACAGTCCTGCATACTAAGTTGTAATGTCTAATGTCTATGATTAATGCATAAAATAAAACACACAGAATAGAAGATACAACTTTAGAAACGTCACAAACAACAAGCATGCAGTCACAGGTTGGACCAGCACATCAGAAACTACAAAGGAAGTCAAAGCCTGTGGCATTGACATTATACTGTCAGCGTATTACAGTACTGCTAAGCCGCTACGCGCACTGACAGTAATAATGTATACCGTACCTAGTTTTAAATGTAACGAGAAACACAGACCAGTCAGTAGCAATTTGCGTTTTAACGATATCCTACCCGGTACCGGTACCAATTTATAAATACCGGTAAATTAAAAAACGTTACCTTTATTAGGGCTTACCATTTTCGCTGGTTTCTGATTGTCATCTTCATCGTCATCATCGAACACTTTAGGAACAGGCTGTCGCTTTGCGGGTTGGGCCTCGCTGTTCTTTTCCTTGACCTTCAGAGCCTGCAGCTCCTTCTGAAGAGTCGCCATGCAGTCTGCACAGAAACGAACAAATTAATAAATTCATCAATTTGTACAGACTACAAGAAAAACCATATCAATTTTTTAAACATGAATTTTCCTTTATAAATTAATCAAACCTTCACAAGATAAGAAACAATACAAACTGCGAAAGGGCCATCCATAAATTACGTAATGTTTTTTTGTCATTTTTGTCATATAGTTATTATTATTTAGTTTAGTGACAACAGTGTGACATGCGGAAAAATAAATTTGAACTCATTGAATTAAAAACTAATGTTTTTAATTTACACGTAATTTGAAAGTTACATGACACGTTATTTCGTTATTACGTTTACGTTACGGTAATTAGTATTTGACCTCATAGGGAGTCATAGTACTATAGGTCCGTATAAGTAAATTAGGGCATCTCTCAGCTAGGGATATAGGCTAATAATTAGGATTTAGAATATTATACGATATTTGTAAATGAATATATCCACTGATTTGATAACAAGAAACTCCTACTTAAACCATGCAATGCCACACTACGAGTTTGAACGGACATTTCAACGTACATTTGAACGGATGGTTATTCCGACGCCACTCTGTGAAAAGTTGCAATGGCAGACCTCAAAGTCGTGAGCGATAATAGGGTTATGTACTTTAGGAAATTTTTCACCCGAGTTTTTCGTTGCAGTGTGGCCGTTCAAAGATCCGTTTAAAGATCCGTTAAAAGATCCGTTCAAACTCGTAGTTTTGCCCTGCTTTTATACGTACGCGATCCACGAATGATGGATCCCGGGTACAGTGCCCATCCAGTTTCTTTCGCAAACTTCCCCACCCGCCACTCAATTACAACGGACTTGCCCGAGCAATTAGGTTCACCGTCTGCGTCGAATTCCACGTTCTCCCAGCCTCTAACCCACTCTAAATTCACCCCATGCATCTGTCCCTCCTCGCCTTTGCCCGTCCATTTAACCAAAACAAATTTTACGTTCGACATTATTATTTGTTTATAATTCTGCGCAAAAATATAAATTCAAAAAGACCGGAAATACGCCAATATTGTCTGGATTGAAACCGGCAGTGTTGCCACTGAACTTTTAGAAATAAACCCAGATTTGTAAAAAAAAATCCCCAGAAATCCCCAGATTATTTTACGCCAAAATTACACAGCATATAATAATATAAGATGCTTGCACAAGCTTTTAGATTTTATTTGGGATGCAATAAAGTAGTGTACTAACAATTTTTTTATATTTTT
>JANMGZ010000360.1:0-8291 GCA_031374905.1 Dolichospermum sp. OTE_70_metabat_362_sub | reverse complement strand
GGTCAATTGCAATCCCTAATGCTTCAGCGATACGACAGCCATAATTCACATCAGCCCTAAAGAAATGGCAGATTTGGCGCATTTGAATATCACTGCGAGCTTGACTCAAACTGCCGACAATATTTTGAATTAGTTGCTCTTGTTGATCAGGTGTCATAATCCGATAAAGATTCCCAGCTTGGCTGTAATCATCATTACCATCACGATGATTGTAGCGGTCAGCTTTCACAGTCCCCAAATCCAAAGCTGGCTCTGCATAAACGGGATTTTGCTTTGGACTATTTGGACAACTATTTGGTTCATAATTGGGAGCATTACCACCATTATTTCCCAATGCCATAGCCCCGTCGCGCTGATAGTGCATTACCGGGCATTTTGCTTGATTTACTGGCAATTGCTGATAGTTAGCACCAATCCGATAGCGTTGAGCATCTGGATAGGACATAATGCGAGCTTGTAAAACTTTGTCAGGAGAAAAGCCAATACCAGGAACTACATTAGATGGAGAAAAAGCCAACTGTTCAACTTCAGCAAAATAGTTTTCAGGATTGCGGTTGAGTTCCAAAATTCCCACTTCAATTAGGGGATATTCGGAAAATTTCCAAACCTTGGTTAAATCAAAAGGATTATCTGAGTGTTGCGCGGCTTGTTCCTCAGTCATTACTTGCACGCTAACTTGCCATTGAGGATAATCCTTTTGTTCTATGGCTGTAAACAAATCACGGGTAGCATGATCTGGATCTTCTCCCTTGACACGAACTGCTGCTTCTGAGGTCAGATTTTGAATACCTTGTTTAGTTTTGAGGTGAAACTTGCACCAAACCCTTTGGCCTTGCTCATTAATGAAGCTGAAGGTATGACTACCAAAACCGTGCATATGGCGATAGGTTTTCGGAATTCCTCTGTCTGAGAAAAGAATTGTCACCTGATGTAAAGCCTGTGGATTTAATGACCAGAAATCCCAAACCGCGTTAGCATCTTTACAGTTTGTTTGTGGGTTGCGCTTCTGTGTGTGAACAAAGTCAGGGAACTTGAGGGGGTCACGAATGAAAAATACAGGGGTGTTGTTACCTGCTAAATCCCAATTACCTTCTTCTGTATAAAACTTGACTGCAAAACCTCTGGGGTCACGTTCCGCATCAGCAGAACCTTTTTCACCTCCTACTGTGGAGAAACGCACCATAACTGGAGTTTGTTTTCCGACTTCCGAAAATACTTTAGCTTTGGTGTAACGAGTAATATCGTGAGTGACTGTGAATGTCCCCAAAGCTGCTGCTCCTTTAGCATGAACTACTCGCTCAGGAATTCGTTCCCGATTGAAGTGCGCCAATTTTTCCATCAAGAAAAAATCTTGCATCAATATTGGTCCACGAGCGCCAGCAGTCAAGGAGTTTTGGTTATCTGCAACGGGAATTCCCTCAGCAGTGGTCAAGTTTTTGTTTTCAGTCATAATGGATGAGTTTCTGGTTAATTTCTGGATATTGATTAAATGGACTTTATTTTTCTACAATGAGTAAGTCCTAAACTCATAAAGTTTTCTTAACCATAGTCGTTATGAGTTGTTGTTAGCATATTCGATATCATGAAAACTGAAAAGCCTCATACATAAGTCGCAATAAAACTTAACATTTAACCCATAAACAAAATATACTGACTATATTATATACAATTTTTTGAGTTTTAAAGTATTGAATCTTGCAACATGACTTTATCTATCTGTTGTAAAAGTGATTCTAAATTAGAGGAATTATCTAAAACCACATCAGCACGAGCAATTTTTTCCGCAATAGGTAATTGACTATTAATTCTCGCTGCTGCTTGTTCTGGTGTTAAATTATTGCGTTCTATTAATCGCTGTTGTTGCTGTTGTGGGGAACAAGATACAACCCAAATTTGATTAACTAGATTTTCTAAATTAGCTTCAAATAATAGGGGAATTACTAAAATTAACGTATTTGCAGATGATTCTTTAATAGCTTTATCAAAACAATTTCTCACATAAGGATGAATTACCCTTTCTACCCAATAACGTTCTTCCGGTTGATGAAAAATAATTTCTCCTAATTTGGCTCTATTTAAATTACCATCACTGAATATGATTTCTGTACCATATTTTTCGGCAATTTGTAACAAAATAGGAGAACATACAGATACTGCATCTCTCGCATAAACATCTGCATCTAAAATCGGTAAATTGTAAGTTGTCGCTAAATAATTAGCAACTGTACTTTTACCTGTTGCAATCCCACCAGTTAAACCAATTAAAGTCTTAGTCATTAGTTCTGAGAAAATTTAATTATGGCATTTGTTAACCCTTCTAAAGTATATTCTTCCGCTTCAATATCTACTCTCCCAAATACAGTTTGACAGGTTTTTGAAGTTTGGGGACCAATGGAAGCTATGCAAACTCTGGCTAAATTTTCGGAGTTGTAGGTAAATATATGCGCTGTTAATTGCGAGAAAAATAGGACTGTTTTAGAACTGGCAAAAGTAATAATATCTACAGTATTATTAACTAAGGCATATTCAGCCGCAGCCGGGATACTTTGAGGACAGCAAGATTCATAAGCAGGAACTTCAATTACTTCTGCGCCTTTGGCTGTTAATTCTTTTACTAATACTTCTCTTCCACCACTCTCAACTCTAGGAAATAATATCTTTTTACCTATTAGTGATTCGGGAAAGTTTGCAACTAAGGAATCAGCAACAAAGTTAGGAGGAATAAAGTCAGGTTGGATATTTTGTTTTTGTAAATTTTGGGCTGTTTTTTCGCCAACAACGGCAATTTTTACATTTGATAAAGCACTTTTATCTTGACCGGATTTTTCTAATCTCTCAAAAAAGTATTCTACACCATTACTAGAAGTGAGAATTAGCCAATTAAAAGTTGATAAATGCAAAATTGCCTGATCTAAAGCTGACCAACTGCTAGGGGGTCCAATTTCTAAAGCTGGCATTTCTATAACATTAGCACCTGCGGAGATTAAGCGATCGCTAAATTGATTTGATTGTCCCACAGAACGGGTAACTAAGATGGTTTTCCCAGCCAGGGGAGAAAGATTGTAATTCACTGTTGACATTCAATTTATTGTCTTAATAATTTTTGGTTTCGCCCAAAAGAGTATCAGTAGGTTGGGTTGACGCAAGGAAACCCAACATTTCCTAGACCTAAATATTTCCTAGATTTAGTTGGGTTTCACTTCGTTCTACCCAACCTACAATCAATTTCACTACATTTCTACAAATGTGAATATCTTTATTTTCTCATATTACACGTAATCGCGTAATCGGACAACTTCACCAATGACTATAACTGCGGGAGAGAGAGATAAACCAGCGGTTTGTTGGAGGATATTTCTCAGTTCTCCTATCCAGATTTCTTGACTAGGTGTTCCAGCCCAACGGATAATAGCAATCGGTGTAGAATCGGATTTTCTATATTTTATCAGTTGATGGATTATTTCTGGTAAATTTTTTCCCCCCATCAAAATTACTAAGGTTTCTAAGCTGGCTAATGCTTCCCAGTTTAAAGTTTCTGGTTCATGGGCTGTACAAACTGCAAAACACCGACTAAGAACGTTATCTGTGAGGGGAATTCCGGCTAATAATGGTGCGGCTAATGCGGAAGAAATTCCGGGAACTATTTCAAATTCACAACCTGCATTTTTTAAAGCTTCAATTTCTAGAATACAGCGACCAAATATAAAGGGATCTCCTGATTTTAGTCTAATGACTTGTTTTTTTTCTAAACAATATTTTACTAGTAAATCGTTGATTTCTGTTTGGGAAGTGCTGGGTTTACCTCCACGTTTACCAACATCTATTTTTAAGCACTCAGGGGGGACACAATCTAATAACTGACTATCAACTAAGGCATCATACACCAATACCTGAGCAGATGCTAACAGCCGATAGGCTTTAACGGTTAAATATTCTACATCTCCAGGACCTGCACCAACGAGATAAACTTTACCCATTTCTTTAATCATATTTATTGTTTACTTTTAATAATTTACAATTGGGTTTTGATGCGATATATAATACCAATTTAGGAGAAGAATAGAATAAAATTTTAAGAATTATTGACCGCAGATAAACGCAGATAAACGCAGATAAAGACGGATGAATTATATAGTTTTCCCCTGTCTTAGTAGTCAATATTCACCAAATTTCGCTAGATTAGATCAATGTACACTTAATAGGAATTTTCAATGTCAGCACAATTGTTACTGGTAGATGACGAACCGGGATTGCGGGAAGCCGTCAAAGAATACTTACAAGAAAGCGGTTTTAGGGTTCAAACTGCCAGTAATGCCCGTGAAGGTTGGGACTGGATGCAAGAGAACACCGCTGATTTGGTCATTTCTGATATTATGATGCCTCAGGTGGATGGCTATCAGTTCCTCAAGCAAATGCGAGATGACCCCCGCTTTCAGGCTCTACCAGTGGTATTTTTAACCGCTAAAGGGATGACAGGCGATCGCATTCAAGGCTATCATGCAGGTGTTGATGCGTATTTACCGAAACCATTTGATCCTGATGAATTAGTCGCCATAATTGAAAACTTACTAGCGCGTCGCAGCGCCCAAACTCCCTCAACCGGGGAAGAGGGCGAAACTCCAAATCTTGCCGATTTGGCTAATCAAATCGCTCAAATTAGAATACTATTAACTCATAGAAGTGCCATATCCCAATCTCCAGCCCCTTTTAAAATAGATTTGACTCCTAGAGAACAAAGTGTTTTGAACCTGGTAGCAGAAGGATTAATGAATAAAGAAATTGCTCGTCGTTTAGAAACAAGTGTTCGTAATGTTGAAAAATATGTCAGTCGTTTATTTAGTAAAACTGGAACTAATAGCCGCACAGAGTTAGTTCGTTTTGCGCTAGAACATGGTCTAGCTAAATGAATTACTTCTACTAGTACACTGCGGCGTAAATCAACCAACCATTAAAAATCCCTGAAAAGCTTATACAATCTGCTTTTTAATTTTTAATTTTTAATTTTTAATTCTACCCTGCGGTACTAGTGATTAGAGTTACGTGGTAAAAAAATGGTAAAATGCACCTGTATAACTTTGCTGCCAAAATAGTAACGTGATGTTACATACTTTTACTTGTAATCTTATTAGCTTATTAGCACTGAGACGCAAATATTGTAGACGTAGTTTTACGTTTACAAGCAACCTCATTATTAGAAAAACAGGTAAAAACAGACTTTTCAAATTTAATCTTGAAAACTCTAAATTAGAATGGTTATTAGGAAAAATTACACCGATTACTATTGAATAGTATCAGCAAAATTGCGTAAACGCATCATTTGACGGCGCATTTGCGGAGAGGCTTTAAACTCCGAAATCTCCTGAGCTTTAACAGATGCTTGTAATGTTTCTAAAAAGTCATCAGATCCTTCAGTTAAGGCCTCTAGTAATACTTGTAACAGTTGCTCACGATCACTTAACAGACTCTTTTCCTCAATTAGACGGAATTTGAGGTGAATTTCACACTCATAAACACCTACTTCGGGATTATTTATTTGACGCGGTAATGCTTTAGAGTTCATTGTTTTGAGGATTCCTTTACTTAGTGGTCATACAAGTGGGATACTAAATCTCCAGAAAAATTCCTTATACTTTCTTTATACTTTTGTGAATCCAACATTTTTAAAGATAAGAAGTTTTTCTCATCCATAAAACTGGCATTCTATTTTACTCCCCCTATCTTTTTTCAGTTAGATTCTACTATTTTTTGATGTTTCTTTACTAGTTATGGCATATCTAGTCCATAAACTATTATTCAATTTTTGAGATCTCATACCATGAAATTTTTGTAAAGAAGTGATTAGTCCTTGTTAAAGGTTTTTACATCAAGTTGTTGAAAACGTCAAGAAATATTATTATTTTTACTTTTTTGGGATGATAATGCTTAAGCATTTGTACTGAAGATGCTCCTTTGATAAATGCAATTTATAACTGTAGAAAAATTCACTAACTGGAGAGAAATCCAGTAAAGTCACTACAAGATGAGTATATTTACATCAGAAAAAATCAGAATCAGTAAAAAAATCAGAAAATTTTTTGTGAATAATTACATACATGAGACTTCCCGATAAAGGAATATCCCCTCGCTTTTAGGGCCTTTCCTCCTCTGTCTTCTGTCTTCTGTCTTCTGCCTCCTCTGCCTCCTCTGCCTCCTGTCTCCTGCCTCCTGCCTCCTGCTCTAGTAACTTCTGCCCTAATTTCTGCTGTAAGCTCAAACATAGCAGTTAAAATGATTGCAGTGTAATTCAACTAAAATCTTACAGCTAAATTTATGGATAACCTGATGCTGCTCAAGTCCACAACCCGTCATGTTCGCATTTTTGCGGCGGAAATGGACAAAGATGAACTGATTCCGAGTAATCATGTCTTGACACTAGATATTGATCCAGACAACGAGTTCAATTGGAATGAAGATGCTTTGCAAAAAGTTTATCGCCAGTTTGATCAACTGGTAGAAGCATCTAGTGGCGAGGATCTGACTGATTATAACTTGCGCCGTATTGGTTCAGACTTAGAGCATTATCTGCGATCGCTCCTCCAAAAAGGGGAAATTAGCTATAATCTCTCCAGTCGGGTTACTAACTACAGTATGGGACTACCCCAAGTAGCACCTAGTAACCATCAATAAAGGTAGTACATATCTACCTAGCCCTGGCGAATATAATTCGCCAGGTATGTCAAGTTTTAGTGACAGGTGGAGAATTAGTTCTGCTATTGCTACATATTCCCACAACAATAAAAGTTATGATGAGCCTGTGGGTTGCCAAAATATGCGCGGTTAGCAACTGCTGCTACCAAAAAAAAATACTGTTGAAGAAAATGCCAATTGCAGAATCGATGGGAAAACTATGGAAAATGATGCGGTAACACTCTGCTGCCCAAATGAATATTGTCAATCTGCTAATCCCCTCACCCACAAGTTTTGCCAGCAATGTTCCACACCCTTACCTAAGCGTTATCTTTGGGCTGTGGGCAATGATTTTAGCCATTGTCATCCTGGGTCTATTTTAGAAGATGCCAGCGATAGCGAAGATATTCACAGGCATCGCTATTTAGTCATTAATAAATCCATACTTTTAGATATCAAACCTGGGTTATTGCCCCAAATACCAGAGTTAGATAATTTAGAAAAAATTAGACCATATCTGAAACTAATTCCCTACCGTCTCCATGTACCGCAAGTTTATGGAATCCTCAATTTAGGTAATGGGCAGACCAAGACAGAAATACTACTATTAGAAAAACCACCATTAATAACTGATGCAACTATCACTCAAGCGAATGTATGTAGTAGTTTAGATACTGTTTGGGGTAAAGCTTCATCAATCCGTCAAATTCATTGGCTGTGGCAATTAGCTAATTTATGGCAACCCCTAGCGATTGAAGGAGTAGCATCTAGCCTTACAGACCCTTATGTATTAAGAGTAGAAGGGGTACTAATTCGCTTACTAGAATTGCGTTTTGACGGCAAAAAACCACCTACACTATCCCAATTAGGAGAATTTTGGCTAAAACTACTCAAAGATGCCAAACCAAATATTGCCCCATTTATTCAACAGGTATGTGAGTTTCTGATTCAGGGGGAAATTAACTCATCTGAGCAATTAATCAAAGTTTTAGATCAAGGATTAAAGCAATTAGAAAAATCTCAAACAACCACTATTAAGATATATACTAAAACCGACTCAGGCCCCAGCCGCCCACGCAATGAAGATGCTTGTTACCCTGCTGGCGATACTTTGATCACTAAACCGCCCCAACATAACGCCTTGGCAATTGTCTGTGATGGTATTGGTGGACATGAGGGCGGTAATGTAGCTTCTAATCTAGCAATTGAAACCATTCACCAACAAGTAAAAGAACTTGCTTCAGTTCCCAGCGACAATATAGATTCCTCACTCCTCCTTTCTGATTTAGAAAAAGCCGTAGCAACCGCTAATGACAAAATCAGCCAGCGGAACGATAGTGAACATCGTCAAGGACGACAACGCATGGGAACAACCATTGTTATGGCTTTACCTGTTGCCCATGAAATGTATATTACCCATGTCGGTGATAGTCGTGCTTATTGGATTACGCGCCATAGTTGTCATCAAGTTACTTTAGATGATGATGTCGCGTCCCGTGAAGTTCGTTTAGGCTATGCTCTCTACCGAGAAGCATTGCAACATAGTGGTTCAGGCTCATTGGTTCAGGCTTTGGGAATGAGTAAAAGTACCTCACTACATCCCACATCTCAACGCTTTATTATTG
>JANMGZ010000346.1:0-2697 GCA_031374905.1 Dolichospermum sp. OTE_70_metabat_362_sub | reverse complement strand
TAAGCCGTGCGATGATAACCTAATAACGGTTTAGCATCGGACATTTGCCCAAATAAAATCCTTGTGGGGGCGATAAAATAAGGTATTGCTAATACTAAGCTGCCTATAGTTGCCGGAATTGCAATTTCCTGAATCATGACTCGGTTAAGTACCCCCAGAGTCAAGATAGCCATCATACTCAACCCCATTTGAAACAATCCTAGCCGAAACATGGTCAAAATGTTGACTTTTGCGATAGATAAGGATTGATTTGGGGTGTCAAATGTATCATCCATTGCCATAGCTGCTTTTTTGTATTGTTTACCAGATACAGAAATCAAATATGAGTCCTATGTTATCTCAATTAAATGGTAAATTAATTTTGGCAATGTTCACAGTTAATTTTTATTAGAAGACAATTCTCACCATGAATGATTCATCAATTACCATTACTAAGTTATTAGATTCTGATTTAGAAGAACTGAGAAAAATTAGTCAAGAAATTTGGTATAATCACTATTATTCAATTCTCAGCCATGAACAAATCGAGTATATGCTAACTAAAATGTATGGAACAGGAGTAATTGAAGATGAAATTTATAACCAAGGGATATTTTATGATAAAGTTTTGCATAATTCTGAATTTGTTGGTTATTTATTATACAGTTCAGAAACAATAAATAATATTAGTTATTTAAAATTACATAAATGTTATTTATTCCCATCACTGCATGGTTTTGGTTACGGTCAAAAGATGTTATTTTATATTTATCAAAAAGCGCAAGCAATGAACTTGAAACAAATAATTCTCAATGTTAATAAAAGAAATAAAAAAGGGATTAAAGCTTATGCTCGATTTGGTTTTGGAATTATTGATAGTCAGGTAATAGATTTTGGTAGTGGCTTTGTTTTAGATGATTATATAATGGGTTATAAGCTTTAAAAGATAGGAAATATTAGGCGCACTGTCTATCCTCATGCATCAAATTATCTATAAATAATACTATTATTCGTTGGTATCAAGAAATTATAGCTTACTTTGATAACAGGACAACCAGTGGCACTGTGGAAGGAATTAATAATAAGCTTAAACTGATAAAACGTTGAGGATATGGATTTAAAAGCTTTGAAAATTTCCGAATTAGATGCTTATTAAATTGGCATTTTAATTAATATTTTAGCATAACAAGTACCGAAGAGCCAAATAATATCCAAATAACCATCCTGCAAATCCTCATGGACATCCTGATATGGCTACGCTACGCTATCAGACAAAAAAAGAGGGAACATTTTCTCTATTCCCCCTAATCTTTGACACAAATACTGCTGTTTTAAACTTGAACCGCTAGTTTTGCTTCTTTAGCTGTCAATCGCTCATAAGCATCACGCATTTTCAAACCTGTCAATACTTGGAATAAACCAGTACCATTGTTAGAACCTGGATATTCGCGGTGTTGTAGTAACAAGTGAGTCATCTCACCTTGATATTTAGTGGATGTTTTGCTCAAATGAGTTTCGATGTAAATTATTTCATCGAGGTTATCAAATTGACCGTCTACTTCCAAAACTGAGACGTAACGACCATAGTAAACATCAGAACCGTAGTAAAGCTGCATACCGGGGTAAGAACAGGTCAGTTTGCGTCCGCAAGGAGTCCACTGAATTGTTGAACCTTCATCAAACAGGTAACTTGGCTCAAAGCCTTCTTTACCTTCCCGTTGTAACATCCGTACCCGCAAAACTTTACGTTCTGTATCGTTTTTAATTAAGTTGGTGGGTAATACTTGCAGAACCACGTCAGCAAATTCTCTTTGTGGTTCGATGAACTTTTCAAAATCAGGTTTACGAGAATTAATTTGTGCTAAAACATCTTCATAGCGGTGGCCTCTTTCAGCCATATCGCGTTGAATTTTCCAAGCAATTTTGACTTCATCACTGATATCAAAGTAAACGCTGAAATCTAAAAGCGCTCTTACTCGTTCATCATATAATGGATGAAGCCCTTCTACTACGATAATATGGTTGGGCTGAATCCATTCTGCTGGATCAATCATGCCGGTTTCGTGGTTATAAATCGGCTTATGAATTGCTTGACCTTCTTTAAGAGCTTTAATTTGCTCATACATCAAGTCAAAATTGTTTGCTCTGGGGTCAAGTGCAGTTATTCCTGTTTCTTTACGTTGTTTACGATCTAGGCAATGATAGTCATCTAAACAGATAACTGTCATCAAGTCTTCACCAAACAAATCGATCAATCGACGCAAAAACGTAGATTTACCGCACCCAGAGTCTCCAGCTACTCCAATCAGTACCACGCGTTCCGGCTTACTTGTCATAAATCTCCTCTAAATACTAAAAAAGATGTGTCAATCAATATTTTTTTTTCACACAGCAGATTGTTGAAGCCAGGAGTTTACCCTCATGATCATGTCCTGTGTTCTTGCTATCCAGCACGAAATTAGTATATTAGGTTAGTTGACAACAAAGATAACTTTGTTGCTTATTTAAACTATCCTGACCCTTGGCTGGTAAGTATTTAATCCTAGTGGTATATTAGATTTTAACAGAAAGATGTATTTTGTAACAAGATTTGCTGTTAAAAATAATCTCTTGGTGTACCAATTCAGATGGACTGATTTTTTGACTGTTTCTCAAGCAAATTCATCAAGATTATGTAACTTTTGTCAATCAGTAAGAATACTGCAAATATTACTTCAA
>JANMGZ010000034.1:0-3028 GCA_031374905.1 Dolichospermum sp. OTE_70_metabat_362_sub | reverse complement strand
GCTTTGGAATTTTGGATTAATGATGGTAGTGGTGAAAATCGTCTCACAGACAGCGGACCTCGTGGTAAGTGGAATTTGCTACTGAATGCACGAATTTTATCTTTTGAACTCCCTGCTGATTGGGATAAGCGTTCAGAATCAGATAAAAAGCAACGTCGTACCACTAAGGCTAAAAGCAGCCATCAACAAACAGGCAATTTATTAGGAGAACAGGTTACAGAAGGACGTAAAAAAATGAACCTTTCTCAAAGGGAATTAGCAAAACTGATGGAAAAAAGCCAAAGCTGGATTCGTGATGTCGAGAAAGGGCGGTTAAAAGCTAAACTAGATGATCAAATGCTTCTGAGGCAATTACTGGATATTTCTTAAATTGTTACTAATATTCACAACTGGGTAATTAAACAAAATCTAGATGCAAATTTCGATTTTTTATGTTAAATGGTGAGTATCAACGAAATTTGTCAACTGAAGATGACATCTAATAGGTGTTAATCTTAAATCTAGTGAGGAGTGAACATGAGTAATATTATTTTTCGTAACAGTTTTTTAGCCTTACCAAGTCTTGCGGCTTTGGTAGTTTTAGGTAGCGGACTTTCTGTAAATGCTCAGACAGTCGAACCAGAAACAATTGTCATTCCTACCAATCAAGCATCAATATCCACTGTTGCTACAGAAGAAACAGCCAACCGAACAATCACACCCGTACCAGGAACAGTAGAAACTTCCTCAGTTATGCTAAATTCTGGTGCTACAGAAGCTAGTGAAAAAACAGAACCATCCAATCAAATAGCACAAAGTCCCATTGGCATAGGTAGAGCCACTCGTGGTGGTAGTAGCTATATTGGTGTTGGTTTAAACGTTGGTGTATCCGGTGGCTTTTCAGATTTAGGTGATGGTAACTTCACTGTCATCAGTAAAATTGGTTTTACCAAAACTCTATCAGCCAGGCCATCAGTAATACTAGGAAGCAATACCACAATTCTCGTTCCTCTCACCTACGACTTTTCTTTTAAGTCAGTAGATCCATTTACTGAAGCTTTACCCATAGCTCCTTATATTGGAGCAGGTGCAGCTATTAAAACAGGTGATAAATCTGAAACTGCTGTTTTAGTAACAGGTGGTATAGACGTGCCTCTTAATAGCAATTTAACCGCCACAGCCGCCGTAAATGCTGGATTTTTTAGTCAAACTGATGTTGGACTTCTCTTGGGAGTTGGTTACAACTTTAGTGGATTTTAGAACATAGGAGTCAGGAATACAAGATTTCAATTCAGGAGGCAGGAAGCAGAAGTAACTCACGTTTAAAAATGCCTCCTGCCCTCTGCCTAACCAGGCAATTTGTGATTTTAATTTGTCTTAAAATGGGTCATTTTTTCAATTTGTTAATCCTGTTTTGCCTGCGCTTTACACCTTTTGATTAAATTCAAACTGCACGCCGGTTATTTTTTCCGATACTTGCCATAGTTTTTGAGCGATCGCTTCTTGCTTTGTATCTTTGCGCGACACTTTCCTGAAAATAGTTGTAATTGTAGTTGCTATAATCAAAACGAACTGCCAAACATCCTGATATGATAGCTATCCCCCAAGAACCAGCAAAAATGACCATTGAGGAATATCTGGCATGGGAACTTAACCAAGATATTCGCTATGAATACATCAATGGCGAAGTCTTTGCTATGACTGGTGGTACAATTCCTCACAATGATATTGCTCTCAATCTTTACAGACCTTTGTACTCTCATCTGCGTCCTAGAGGTTGTCGAGTCAATGTATCAGACGTGAAGGTGCAAGTTACCCCTAAAAGCCCATACTTCTATCCTGATCTTATTGTTAGTTGCGACCCTCAAGACCTCAATGCCCGGAAATTTATTCAAAACCCCAAATTGATTGTTGAAGTTCTTTCTCCTGGTACAAGTAATAAAGATAGAGGAGAAAAATTCCGCTATTATCTAACAATGCCCAGTTTACAAGAATATATCCTAATTGATTCTGAAAAAATCTCCGTTGAACGTTACTGTCGAGGAGAAGGAAGAATGTGGCTTTATTATCCCTACACAAATGGAGATATTATCACTTTATCCAGTATTGAATTTGAATTTTCCATAGAAATGCTTTATGATGGTGTGGGATTAGAAACACAAACATAAAATCACATTTCCCACATAAATCTGATTAATTTCCCCTAAAATTTAATGCCTTATTTAAAATTATGACAAAGCGGAAAAAAAGCAATCTTCAATGGATTAAAGAAACCCTAGAATTAAAACCAGATCATCACTGGGAAGGCCCTGATGATTATAAGATTTTTGTAGCTGGGAGGGGTGCAGTTCGCTTTAATGTTCCTCAGAATTGGGTATTTGAACCACAAGAAAAATCTTTCAAGTTCATGGATAAAAAACCACCTGATGATGATTGTTGTTTTGAGGTATCTTATAATCATTTACCTCCCAACGACTGGACACTGTTTCCCCTTAAACACACTTTAAAGAAAATCATGGAAGATGATAGCCGTGATGTGATTGAAAAAGGAGAAGTGATTACTGTCAAGCGACAAACAGCTAGAATTATGTGGTGTGAAATTAAGTTTATTGACACTCAAACCAAACCCAGGGAAGCTTTTTCTAGAACTTGTGTTGGTTTAGGTTCTAATATCCAATGTTTAATTACTTTCGATTATTGGGCAGATCAGGCAGAGCAATTAATACCTATTTGGGATGAAGTCATGCGGAGTTTAACACTCGGATTATATATCAGAGATCCGAGAACTGGTTTAGCTTTCCCAGATTAAAATGCGAGTTTCTTGATCACGATTGGAGGTTGTTGATTTGACAGTAGGTAATGCGGATTTGAGTTAGTTGTGGATTTTAGTGAACATTATTTTCAAGATTTTGGGTAAACTGGAAACTGCAAATTAAACCATTACACAGATTAGTAATTTAATATTCATGACCAATCCTACCGCAACTCTGGAAACTTCCCTTGGTACTATTACTCTAGAGCTATTCACCGATGTTATGCCCATAACGGC
>JANMGZ010000296.1:0-2847 GCA_031374905.1 Dolichospermum sp. OTE_70_metabat_362_sub | reverse complement strand
ATATAAAAAAAAACAAAATCAAATACACGAAATTCCTATTAGACACATATAGAAAAGTCAAAAAACTTATCTTCAAATGGCCAAGGTTCTTTATCACAAAAATCTCTCTGCACCCATGTTTCTTTGTTGAAATATTCTTTTTCTCCTCCTTGTGATTTTGGCATTCCAATTTTCTCATAACCTCCCCTGGTCTCAAAAGGTCCGCCATCAATTACCCAGTTGGCACGATTAAACGGGCAAGCCCATCCACCCACATCCAGAACAATATCATCAGGCTTAATTGCTGATAAAACTTTTTCAACATTTTTAGGAAACATTGCACTTCACTCCAATTTATTGTTATCTAAACTTTATCATATACTCTAAGCAGAAAAATTCAATATTTAGGCTTATAGAGATATATCATTCCATGATGAAATATTCGTATTTACCCAAGGCATATATTGACTTGTCCCGGCAAAATGCAGAAAATAGTTATTGAGAAATGTTGTATTCAAAGCAGGAATAGTGACTTTTTTAGGTGGCAGTTGGTAATGTCCTCTAGTCAAACGTTTCCAAACTCTAATAGGTTTGATTTCCACATTTTTTGGTGGCAATAAAAAGGGATAGTTCATCATCATAGATGCCATCCAGACTTTATTAAATCTATCATCTAACCAATGAACTTGATTAGCTTTAAGTAATTCATAGGATAATCCCTCCATCTCAAAATCTCCAACAGGTGTGCCATCATAATGATGATAAGTATATTCCAGAATAGAATGATGGTGATGTGGTGATAAAACCATAACTCCAGTTTGAACAACATGGTCAAATGTATCAGGCAATAAAGCCGTTAAATAATACTCTTTGGCATTACGATAAGACCAACCCCAAAATTCTACAATTCTATCTATTAATATTTGGTCTTTTCCGGGTAGATGTTCAGCAAATTGATTGAACATACTCACTACTCCCACTTTATTCTCTGGAACTAGAGAAACGATACAGGGAGAAATAGGATTAATAAAAATATCGGAATCAATCCAAACTACACGATCATATTTTTTGACTCTTTCATCTCCTAAAATTAAGCATTTTTGCCAAGCCGCAGACCTTGTTTTGGCGCGTGATGAGTCATCTAATGGTTGATCAATACAAATAATATCGTAATCATGCAAATCTGCATATTTTTGCCAGTTAGCAGCACAAAGTTTAAGCCACCGTTGAGAATAGTGATCCCCAATTATTAAAGTTACAATTGCTTTTTTGATTTTCATTATTTTCTATAATTACTTAGTAATTTATCGTTATTTATAACAGGTTAGCAAAAATGATCTTGAGAATTTTATGTATTATTATATCTAGTTAAGCCACGATATGTAAGGGTTATATTAACTAAAAATGAAGAAATTTCTGAAAATAAACTGAATAGCATGACTCCCATAATAGTTGATATATCTAAGTTCATCAATAGAAAAACCTGCAAAATTAATTTCATGGGAATATCAACCCAGATATACTCAATCCATCCTTTGGCCATATTTATTGAGGTCATCAACCCAAGTAATGAATTTGTAACTGTTACAATAGCTATCATAAATAACTCATGTTTAAGATAACTATATTTGCTCCCTATGATCAAAAGAATTGGTTCAGGAAAAAGATATGTAAAGGTAATAATCGAAAATCCAAATAATAAAAATAAACCTAGTATTTGAAAGTAACGGCGACGTAAAATTACTGCTGATTGACAACGAGAAAACCTAGGCAAAACAATTGTGAACATCACAGAATTAATAATTGTAAAAATTACACCTATTCGTCCCAAAGCGCCTAGTTCAGCAACACTTTGTGTATTTCCAAATATACTAATGAGAAAAACGCTTATTTGTACCTGAATACAAAAGAAAATACTGTTAGGTAGTGAATGTTTAATTGTTGAAATTATAAATTTACTATCTTCTGGATCAATAGATACTTTGGTGTCAATATTTTCAGCAGCCAAGCGTCCCAAAAAAAACCGCTGTAATCCTGATACTAAAGATGCGGCTGCAATTGCTACTGTAGCATTCCAAAAAGTTAAGTAGCCCAATCCTATCAAGATGATTCTGGAAATTGCCGAAAAGAGATCTAAATTCTGAAGTCGGCTAATTTGAGAATGGAGATGAGGTACTACTATTAGCACTCCGTTAGTCAACTGAAAATTCAATCCTAGTAATACGACAATCGTTATTAAAACTGCATAACTTATTGAAGCACCATTACGAACCAACATCCAAATCAACACTGGTGTGACGACAGTAATGGAAATTGTCGCTAAATAGTAGCGAAACCGCATGGCATTATTAATCAACTGACCAAAACGGTAACGATCCTGCCAAACTTTGCCACCGATAGCAGAAAGACTCACATTGATACCTGAATCAGCTAGGATATTCATTGTTGATAGCATCGAATTCGCAATAGTGTAGTAAGCGTATTCTTGCTGATTTAATGTACGAACAATAAACAGTCCACTAACTAGGGTAAATGCTTGAACCACCAGTTGAATAGAGACAAACTTGCTAAGTAATTTAGCCCAATGAACAAAATTTGCAGGTAATAAAGGTAGAGACATCTACTTTACTTTCCTGATCTTATTTAGTAGCCGATTCATCCTGATTTAGATAAAATTAAAATTTCAGTACATTATGACATCGCGTTAAATAAATGTCAAGTAATTATTGATATATATTAATACCTGTACAATTCTTTGGCTAATCCTGACAATTTAGGGAAAATGTAGCTAAATATGATGCTGGTGTTGAACGCAGGACGTAGAAAGTTTGTATTTTAACGGGTACGACAGGACTCGAACCTGTGACC
>JANMGZ010000254.1:0-3117 GCA_031374905.1 Dolichospermum sp. OTE_70_metabat_362_sub | reverse complement strand
GTCCCCCTCCTGCCTCTGCTTCACTCAAAAAACGAACGCAGATAGAGCAGCAAATTGAGTTCTCCCGTGTCACTGTCTTTTCTTCTTGAGACTCCCAAAAGTTTTCTGCACCACTAAGCATAGAATGTCTCTACCGTATTTATGTGGTGGAACTTTTTCCTTTCCTCAACTAATTACAACTAGCTCAGAAATCCAAAATGAACTGATGCCTTAATTTGATTTTATGCTAAATTAACTTTGAAAACCTTATTTTGTTCTGCTTGCAGTTTTGGCAGCTTGAGACTAAGAATACCATCTTGATAATCTGCAACAACTTGAGTATTTTGGACTTTAGTAGGTAAAGGAATTACCCGTTGAAATTTACCATAGTAAAATTCAGTTTTAGTCACTCTTTTTTCCTCAATTTTAGAGGTATTTTTGCGTTCACCACTCACAGAAACAGCATTCTCAGTCACCTGGATATCTATGTCTTTAGCAGCCATTCCTGGTAATTCTATCTTCAAATAGATGGCATCATCAGTTTCTTGTAATTCAGCCACAGGAGTTTTAATCAGTTCAGATTCCACCAATTCAGATGATGTTTGATGATCAGCTAATAACCGATCTAATTGACGTTGAATA
Organism: Dolichospermum sp. OTE_70_metabat_362_sub; assembly: GCA_031374905.1. GTDB lineage: Bacteria > Cyanobacteriota > Cyanobacteriia > Cyanobacteriales > Nostocaceae > Dolichospermum. The sequence goes on along the minus strand of JANMGZ010000254.1, from coordinate 2,496 downwards.
GTATTGAATTGTTGCCAGGGATTGTAATGGACTAACATAATTACCTGCCTTTGTGAGTAATCACTTTTGTTTTTTAACTTTGATTTTCATGTTATTGATAAAAATAAAAAATGTAAATTCGGTTTTTATCACCTAACTTATAATGATCACCGAACCAGTAAAAACTTGCAAGAGCCAGATCCCCGACTTCTCTAAGAAGTCGGGGATCTTATTCTTATTGTTCATAACTAATTTAGGATTGCTATCTTTAAGGTGCGGTAAACCCTAATATTGTTAGTTCGGTAAACCCAATTTTCATTAATCAACTAAAGCTATTATTAAAAGTATAAGTAGCCATGCTAGTTTGTAAAATAGAAAACAGATTATATTTTTGCTAAATACTCAATCACTGACAAATTAAAGCATTTAGATCAATATTGTTCAAGAATATTGCTCAAGCAGCTAAATATTGAGTACAATAGTTGACACAACTTCTTTTTATGTAATATAGTATATTACATAAATAATGCCTGTCTCAGCAGAGAATAATTTGACTATGGATTTTGACTATTTCAGAACTAACGAAATTAATAACACCAATAAGAACTTTCAAAACTTGTTATCTAGTGGTTGGCGGCCATTTCATAGAGATTTTGATTGGAACTATTTCGGTAAAATTTTATTCCATGATACCCAGGAATTAACTCAAAAAAGCATTAACTTAGCCAGTTATTATGCTGATGCCTTGGCGAGAAAAGAGTATGCTTGGTGGGCAAATATTTTAAATTTAGCCTCAGATTATACCCGTGGTGAATTCCAGAAATACTGGAATTATATTACACCAGATATGCTTACTCCAGAACATCGCCACAAAGACTTTTTGACAACAGAAACACCTCTTGTTCAATTTGTCAGCCGCAATAGTATTCCTATTGATTATGTTCTCAACCTTCTCCAAGAAATTACTGTTTTACGGGTTTTAAAATTATTAGAACGCCCTGATATTATCACTCAATATTACTCAGAAAGAGACTTTTATTTCCCCGTTGAAAAATTTGTCAATTGGGAAAGATTAGATGTAGTTAATACAGTTTATGCTTACTGGTCAGAACATGATATTTGGCTACAAATAGAAGCTTATGAAAGAGGAAGAAGAAATTATACTTTAATGGCCACAAATATGAAGCCATTAATTAATAAAGCAACCTATGATTTAGCAGTAATGCTGAGTGGGTATCAAAGTCGTGTAGGAAAAGTTCATAGTCAGTATCCATTACCAACATTTCCCCAAGACATTCAAAATTTTACTGACATAGTTCAACAAACAATTTTAGATCAAAATCAATTAGCAGTTGTAGTACATGGCGCGCCAGGTACAGGAAAAACAGCATGGACACAAAGTGTGGCTAAAGAAATTCTTGTTCCTTTAGGATATGTAATTTTCATCTTAGATCATGATGCCATTACTAACTTTGTTCCGCCAACATATTTAGAAAAAATTTGTATTATCATCAATGAAGCTGACAATCTGGCTCAAGATCGGGCTTCAGAAGTAGCACAATATAACAATAAAACTGAGCATATCCTAGCCTTATTAGATGGTACTCTATACCAAAGCGTAATTGATGAATCTGGTATTCAAATGCAGCAAAAATTAGTAATATTAATGACTTGCAATACCACAGAAAGATTAGATCCAGCTATGTTACGCAAAGGTAGAGTAGACTTAATTTGTGAGTTTACCAAAAAATTTGTTTAATAGACTGTTTGGGGTGCGGAAAAATACCCACCCTCAAGAATTTCTTGCCTAATTTTTTAATAATTAGTTCACTTACTCGGTCGTATACTTGATTAAACTAAAAACTACTTATAAAAACTATCCGCCCTGATTTAGATCAGATAATCTAAGTCAGGGCGGTCTAGCGGGTCTTCAAGTTGCAACCAGACTGCCGGAAGGAACTCCGATGTTAAGTCTAGCTAGTTGAGCTAACTTAGTATCTCAAGAGAACTAAAGCTAACTTAGAGAACAGCCCCGGCGCACAGGCGGCTAACTGCAACTTGATGACCCATGGTTATACTACTTTCTATCATGGGCATCACCTCCTAATTGCCTAAATGGTCTTAGTTTCAAAAGGGGCAAAGCAAAAAGCTTTGGGTTTGTAACCTGAGATTACTATAACACAACTACAAAAATTTGCAATACCCTAATTTCAATATTTCAATTTCTGCCATAAAAAAACCCCCACCATTAAGATGAGGGCTAAGTAACAAAGATAAATCCAGGACAAATTCCAGATTTACAGAGCGTTACCACGTGGTAATACTTCTTCTGGGAATACGAACTGTTCGTGGGGTTGATCTTGAGGAGCCATCCAAGCGCGGATACCCTCGTTCAGCAAAATGTTTTTGGTATAGAAAGTTTCAAACTCTGGGTCTTCTGCTGCCCGTAATTCTTGGGAAACGAAGTCATAAGCCCGGAGGTTTAATGCTAAACCAATAATACCAATGGAACTCATC
>JANMGZ010000243.1:0-3022 GCA_031374905.1 Dolichospermum sp. OTE_70_metabat_362_sub | reverse complement strand
TCAACCGCAACCGCAATCCGCACCCCGTAATAACGAAGTAAGATATCAACCGCAACACCAACCTACACCACCTAATCATAACGAGGTTAGACCTACAAATAAGCCAAACATGACAACAGCACCTCCACGACAAAAGCCTACTGCCCTTCGCCAAAAAGCAGTAATAAAAGCTACACCTGTTCAAAACCGTCATCAGGAGTCTGCTGCACCTATCAAGAATATAAATTTTCCAGTATCAGAAACAGTATTTATAGAAGAAGAGAAAGTCCGTTATTCTGCTAATCCTCATTCTCAGACAAAAGGATTAAACGGTTGGTGGTTAGTGATAACTATTATATTAATTATGTTCACTGGCTTTGCGGCTGGGTATTTAATTGTCCGTCCTTTATTTCAAAATCAAACCCAACCTTCAACAATTAAAAATTAAAAAACAAATTAACTGGTTTAGTTATCTAAAAATGACTTTAGCTATTAGCAAGGAACTGGAGTTCCTTGCTGTGGAAATTGACAGAAAATTATCTATCAACAGAACCCATGATTACGTCAATACTACCGAGAATAACAACGATATCTGCAACCTTCATTCCCCGTAATAAATGAGGCAGAATTTGCAGGTTATTAAAATCTGCGGCGCGAATTTTCCACCGCCAGGGGAAAACATTATTTTCACCAACTAAATAAATTCCCAATTCTCCCTTACCACTTTCGACGCGGGAGTAAATTTCGCCTTTGGGAACTTTGAAAGTAGGAGAAACTTTTTTAGCAACGAACTGATAATCAAAAGCATCCCATTCGGATTTTTTTCCAGCCATTAATCGCTTGGCTTCTAGGTTTTCGTAGGGGCCACCTGGTAATCCAGCGATCGCTTGCCGAATAATCTTCACAGATTCGCGCATTTCTCGCATCCGTACCATGTAACGGGCAAGACAATCACCCACAGTTTCCCACTGAACATCCCAATCGAAATCATCGTAAGATTCGTAATGGTCAACTTTCCGTAAATCCCATTTCACTCCAGAAGCGCGTAACATTGGCCCAGAAAGTCCCCAGTTAATAGCTTCTTCGCGGGTAATTGTTCCCAAACCCTCAATACGGCGACGGAAAATCGGGTTATTGGTGACTAAGCGTTCATATTCATCAACTTTGGGAATGAAGTAGTCGCAAAAATCTAAACACTTATCTACCCAACCATAGGGTAAATCAGCAGCGACACCACCAACACGGAAATAATTGTGATTAACCATGCGGTAGCCAGTGGCTGCTTCCCACAGATCATAAATCATTTCCCGTTCGCGGAATTGGTAGAAAAAGGGTGTTTGTGCGCCTACGTCAGCGAGGAATGGACCAAACCATAGTAAGTGGTTGGCAATGCGGTTTAATTCCAGCATAATCATGCGGATATAGCTGGCGCGTTTAGGAACGGTGATACCTGCCAATTTTTCAGGTGCATTGACTGTTACCGCTTCGTTAAACATCCCCGCAGCGTAGTCCCAACGGCTAACGTAGGGAACGTACATGATTGTAGTTCTGTTTTCGGCAATTTTCTCCATCCCCCGGTGTAGGTAGCCTATGACTGGTTCACAGTCAACGACATCTTCACCATCTAGGGTCATAATTAGCCGCAAAACTCCGTGCATTGATGGGTGGTGAGGCCCCATATTTAGCACCATTGGTTCAGTGCGGGTTTCTATTCTACTCATAGATTTGCTGTTCTCCGGTTGTGGATGTTGTGAATTGACCCGCTAAGATTAACTTGCTGCGATTGTTATTGTCTGCCAAAATCTAGCTAATAGGGATAATTCCTAGATTATCTCTACAGGGTGACATTGGAGAGAGGATAGCAGCGTCGGTTTTGTACTTGATGTTTTATTTGGTGCAGCTACTTCAATTATTATAGGGAAGCTTGATATATGAGAGATTAAGAGTTTTGTTTTTTTTCATGTGTCAGATGATAACTGGTATTGACTACAATAGAATTATATCAATGGCTTGGTAGTTTTGCTGAATCTTTAATTTTAGCAAGATAGATTTAATTTATCATTATCTTAATTAATGTCTATGGCTAATTTTTTTAGCTCACCTAGAGGTGCCAAATTCCCAGAATCAGGGTTTTTTAATGTGTGATTAGAATAGGAATTATTTACAAGTTTATTTTCAAGAACTTAATTAAGTTTATCAAAGAGAAAATGCTATCTTTACAGTTTTTTATTAAACTTTAACTGATAAAATCTGATAATATTTGGCTAATTTGAGGATGATTAGGACTAACTTAAAATTAATAACTTATTCAAGGAAATTGTCATATTTTCTGGGTAAAAAATTACCCACACAAGTATTGTCTGAATATTCTTAACTATAAAAAATATCTATTATTCTGCGAGAAAATTAGGATGAGTATCTTCAACATCTAGATAATTTTATATTACTTAATAACTATATATTGGATTTTATTTTTCAGTTCCTAACTTCCTGATTTTGGAGATTAGATAGTATTTGTGCGAATTGCGTCACAATATGTTAGAATTATAGCAAAATATGACAACTATTCAAAGTTAATTTGACATAATTTTGTCTTTTGTCAAGTTGAAGCCTAAAATCTACATTTTTTTGGAGTTTTCGAGTTTATGACAACCTCACAGGAGAGGATTATCCCGACGGATTTGCGAGGTGAAATGTCGCGGTCTTATCTAGAATACGCCATGAGCGTCATTGTAGGTCGGGCGCTACCAGATGCTAGGGATGGACTCAAACCTGTGCATCGTCGCATCCTCTATGCCATGCACGAACTGGGTTTACTACATGATCGCCCTTTCAGGAAATGCGCCCGTGTGGTCGGGGAAGTGCTGGGTAAATATCACCCACATGGTGACACAGCAGTGTATGATGCCCTGGTGCGGATGGCGCAGGATTTCTCCATGCGATCGCCTCTCATCAGTGGACATGGTAACTTTGGTTCAGTAGACAATGATCCGCCGGCGGCAATGCGGTACACAGAATGTCGTCTGCACGCCCTAACCAGTGT
>JANMGZ010000226.1:0-1600 GCA_031374905.1 Dolichospermum sp. OTE_70_metabat_362_sub | reverse complement strand
CCTCTACTCAGGTTGGAGTAATCCTGTCTGAGCAAGTCATGTCTTTGATTAAAGAATCTCAGCGGCTTTAGCCCTGAGAGTGTCAAGTTTCGTTATATTAAAAAACCAGATACCTATACAGCGTCCTGTATTCTGGCATCTGGTCATTAATTATCAAAATTAGATCTTTTAATCTTTCTCCTGACTCCTGTAGGGGCGAATGGCCATTCGCCTCTACTAATGATCTACTTGAATTAATCGCTGTTTGAGACGTTGTGCGTCACCGGAATCAACTAGAGAGCCTTTTTCTAATAGAAAAGCACCATCACAGTAATTTAACTCTTCTAACCGATGAGTTACCCACAAGGCCGTGATACCGCGACTTTTGACTAGATTACGCACACTAGCAACTAAATCGAGTTGACTATCTGGATCTAGCAAAGCAGTGGGTTCATCTAATAGTAAAACATCACAGTGACGAGCGATCGCTCCAGCAATTGCCACCCGCTGTTTTTGTCCACCAGAAAGGGCATAAATAGGCCGTCGCTGTAGAGACAATAAATTTACTGCCCCCAAAGCTTCCTCAACCCTAGCTTTCACCATCGCAGGTTGTAACTTTTCCGCCACCAATCCAAAAGCCACATCTGCACCAACCGTTGGCATTACCAGTTGATGATCAGGATTTTGGAACACAAAACCAACGGGGGGTAAAACTATAAGTTCCCCAGATTGAGGAGTTAATAAACCTGCTATTAATCTCAGAAGCGTAGATTTACCACTGCCATTTGTCCCCAGCAGCATCCAAAACTCACCTTTAGGTACTTGAAGAGAGCAAGATTTGATCACTTGCTCCCCATTAGGCCAAAAGAAGTTTAGATTATTAACTTCGATGCCTACAGATGTCATGTTTATACCTTGAGTTACTCAGCCGTAAAAGCAGCAAAGCCCGGTGGTTTACCACTGCTAGTAGCTGCACTATCTTTCTGGATAATCTGAACTCCCGAAATTTCACTAGCACGAACAGCAATTTTTTTCTCTGTTTTGCCTTCGCACTTGAGTTCCACAATATCAGGGTTGCCAGAGCGTATTGCTGCCAAAATTAGCTGATATACAGCTTCGGCATCTTCAGTAGACTTGCGTTGTACTGATATAGGGAAAGCAGTATTTCTGATGCTTAAGTCAATGGTAAACATTTAAAATTAATGAATTTTCACTTTAAAACCCATTCTAGCGTCATTAGTCAATTGTCAGGGAATAGGCAAGAGGGAATAGGCAAGAGGCAAGGGGGAATTTCTCAGTTGTCCATAAAATTTTTTTCTAGTCCACTAGCAAAATTAGAGATTTTCACCTATTATGATAGAAAGCGTAAAAAATTGTAAACTAGGTTGACAATCTGGTTAATTTTGTGTAGGCGGCTCATATTCGCCATCTATAAACGCATAAAATCCGTAATTATAAAACATTTTGGAGATTTGCTCACATGACCATCGCAGTTGGACGCGCCCCTAGTAGAGGGTGGTTTGACGTATTAGACGACTGGCTAAAGCGCGATCGCTTCGTATTCGTAGGTTGGTCAGGAATATTATTATTCCCCTGTGCCTTCCTCGCATTGGGCGGTTGG
>JANMGZ010000225.1:0-4867 GCA_031374905.1 Dolichospermum sp. OTE_70_metabat_362_sub | reverse complement strand
GCTGTAGTTGTGAAACGTCCATTTTATCGCTCAAAGAATCGTGTTTCTAATTGATAAGTTTTGAGCAATAATCTATTTTAGGTTAGTCTTGTAACACTGTTTTTTTTACTTGGAAGAGAAAGTGATATGTCTTCTGAATATCCCCAGGATTTGCGATACTTAGATTCTCATGAATATGTTCGTCTAGATGGCGACATTGCTACCATCGGTATTTCCGAATTTGCTGTTGATCAATTAGGTGATATTGTCTTTTTGGATCTGCCAGAAATTAATCATGCCATCAACTCAGGAGACACATTTGGCACAATTGAATCAGTAAAAGCAGTAGAAGAACTAAATTCACCAATCAGCGGTACTGTTATAGAACGGAATGAAGCTTTAATTAACTCTCCTGAAGATGTAGCAGAAGATCCCTATGGTGAAGGCTGGTTTATTAAAGTCCGTATTAATGATAGTAGTGAAATAGATGACGCGCTAACAGCAGATGAATATCGGGCTTTGGTAGAGGGCGACTAAATAGTTTAACATTTATTTTCATAAAAATGTAGAGATGTTTCCTATAAATGTCTCTACACATAGCAAATTTCGTGTTGATGAATCAGGATTAAACCTCTTTAGGTGCAAGGCTTTGGATTCAAATCTAGGTTTTTAACTAGAGGTTTTTTCGGCTGTTTTAGCAACTTGAAAAGCTGATATATAGGTAATTTGAATATTTCTGCCATAGTTATTTTCGATCTTTTCTCGTAATTCTGTGAATAAACAATTTCTAGTTTCTATATCTAGCTTTAAATAGGGGGTGTAGGTGCTTAAAAGTAGTAAAAAGTCATCAATATAATAATTAACCTTACAGACAACTTGTTCGGATACTAAATTTTTGAATTTACCTGAGTCAATGGCTTTTTGTCCTAAAACTTGTACTATCTTTTGCTGAGTTTCTACATTTTCATATCTATCTAAAGATGGAGCATACTTTTGATAAATTTCTCGGAAACTTTGATATATTCCGTATTCTGGTTGCGGTGTCATATTCCACAGCAAAATTAAATTACCATTATTTCGTAAAGCTTGAGCAATTTTGCTATTACCAAATTCAGGATTAATCCAATGGTAAGAAGTAGCAGCTAAAACAGCATCAAATTTTCCAATTTCTAATTCCCATTCTTCAAATGTAGTCTGTTTAATTTCTACCTGTGGATAGATTGCACAATTTTGTCTCGCTAAATGACAAGCTGCTAAACTTGGTTCTAAACAAATCATAGAAAAGCCTAATTTAGCAAATGCTAAAGTTGCATTTCCAGGTCCACAACCTAATTCTAGAATATTAGCATTTGTAGGAAGTTGAGATATTTTTACAGCACCATTAATAATTTCTTGGGGATAGCTAGGTCTGAATTTATTATAAGCTTCTGCCACCTGAGAATACCATTTTTTTCTAGTTTCTAAATCTTGGGAATATAAGTTTTTAAGTATTTCCAGTTCTTTCATAATTTTTATCCTTAAATTCCCTGAATTAATAGTTTTTCAGATTTCCTAAAGCTATCACAGCATTTTGTCCACCAAAGCCAAAGCTAAAACATAGCACTTGGTGAATTTTACTTTCTTGTGCTGATGTGATGAAATTTAAATTAAATTCTGGTTGCTGAAGTCCCACACAGGGAGGTAAAATCTTTTGCTGCAATGCCATGAGTGAAAAGGCTACACCTAAAGCTCCAGATGCTCCTAATGTATGACCTGTGCTACCTTTAGTAGAACTAATCGCTAATTTTGCCGGAAATAAGCTTTGGATAATTTTGCTTTCCATTCGGTCATTTAGCTGGGTAGCTGTACCATGAGTATGAATGTAGTCTATGTCTGTTGGTGAAATGTGACTACGTTCTAGACATTGCTTAATTGCCATTATTGCACTTTTGCCTTCTGGTTCTGGAGAGTTGCCATGATATGCGTCTGCTGTCAAACCAAAACCTAAGATTTCTCCATAAATCTTGGCTTGACGTTGAGTAGCTAACTCCGCAGATTCGAGAATCAAGACAGCACCACCTTCACCTAGTACCAAGCCTTCCCGCTGCAAATCAAAGGGATAAGCCCCTGTTTTGGCTAAAGCCCCCATTTGCCCAAATCCGGCAAGTGTCAGGGGGGTTATGGGTGCTTCTATTGCCCCTGTAATTACCCGTTGATATTGCCCAGTTTTAATTAACATGGTAGCTTGAGCGATCGCCCAAATTCCGGTTGCACAAGCGGCCATTGGTGCTAAAACTGCCCCTGTTGCCCCAACTTGTCGGGCTACAGCGATCGCATTCATCTGAGGTAAAGTATTTAACCAATTGTCTAAATTTGATCCGGCTTCTTGCTGATATATCTGTCGTGCCATCATTTCCCAAGATGCTTGATAACTCCGACTAGAACCAATTACCACCGCACAATCAAACAAAGGTGATACTAATTGGGCATCTTGTAAAGCTGAGGTAACAACTATTTCTGTGAGTTGATTTAATGAAGAGGGTTTTTCAGCAATTAATCCCAGGGGAATCATTCCTAATTCTGGAAACGGTTGCTGTAATTTAATCCCCGTTTTTTCTAATAGTAAATTTTGCCAACTAGCTTCTAAGCTTTTACCCAAAGCGGAAACTAGACCAATACCAGTAACAACAACCCTAACCAATTTTAGATTTTATATAAGAATGCAGGAGTCACCGAGTCAGGAGTCAGGAGTAAGAATACTTGTAAAATTACGGAACACCTCTAGAGTAGTTATCAATTATTTTAACAACTGACCACTGACCGCCAACTACTGAGAAGTTTTCAGATTTTCCGCACCTTTAGTAACTTTTGCGGACTCAATGCGATCGCCTTGCTGGATTTTGTTAACTACCTCAAAACCTTTGGTAACATTACCAAATACAGCATAGTTACCATCCAAGAAGGATAAATCTGCTAAAGCAAAGTAAAATTGAGAAGAAGCAGAATTAGGCGATTGTGATCTTGCCATAGCGATCGCCCCTTGCTTATGCTGTAACACAGGTGTTTCAGTAATTGTCTTACCGTAAATAGCTGCTTGTGCGCCTTTTGGCTTAATTTCTAAGGGTATACGCCGCTCATTCCCAGTTTTATCAATATAACCACCTGTTCCTAGGTTATTTTCCGGGAATTTCGGGTTTTTACCTTGTGGATCTCCACCTTGAACTACAAAAGGTTGAGGTTCGCGGACAACGCGATGGAATGATAAACCGTTATAAACACCTTTTTGTACCAAATCTACAAAATTACCGCCAGTAATTGGTGCATTTTTGCCATCTATTTCAATCTCAATTTGTGTGGGGTTCACAATTTCTCCACGCTTCACTTTCATTACCACCGTAGCTTTACCTTCAAGGCGTGGTAAACCTTTCATTTCAGGAATACTTTTAGTAACAGTTTGTGATACTGTTTTTGCGCTAGTAGTATCACTGGTAGTTGTTGCCGTTGGGGATGAATTAGAAGATGTTGTATTCTCCGTACATCCTCCCAAAGCCAAAGCCCCAACCATCAATAGAACTACAAAAAATTGTGGAAATTTTAACCGCATTGTTAGTAACTGCATTAAAGAAAGGATCTTAATTTTTTTGCCAATTATACCTCAGATCCCGGACTTATTTGAGAAGTCCGGGATTTTGTTGTTCCACCAATCCAGAATCAAAATCTTTAGAGTCCTTCTAAAGATACTCCTAAAAAACGAGCTAATTGGGCACCTTGCGTTTCCAAATCTGCCAAAGATAACGGTTGACCTACGCGTGTGATGGGAATATCCCTTCTACCCTTAATCTTAAGATACAAAGCACGTTGAGGATTCAGGCCTTCTTTAATCACAATCTTGACCGATTGTACATCTTGAATCCGGCCATCAATTTGAATTTGACGGTTTTTCCCTGGAAAACCCCAACGAAAAATTTTTAATGTCCCCGTTTCCCGATTGAACTCATTATAACCGCCGCCTAAATCCCACAGCACCACCAACCACAAATATGTGGCTAATAGCAAGCCAGCCGCACCGTACAATCCCATCACCAATCCTTGAGGGACAAATATCAGTTGTGTTGCATCAGTAACTATGAGTAAATTAACTTTGAGATAACTAGAGATACTAGCTAAGAAAAAACCACTGGCTCCCATAGTAACAATAGTTGCCCACCAGTAGTTACTAAACCGACGTGAACCAAGAACCTTTTGATAAAGGAGGTTCTCGCTTTTGTTAACTGTTGTTGATACCGTCATTAAACTACCTTGGACAATATTCTCAAGTCTGCCACTGAAGCAGTCTGGATTGCAAGTTATCAAGGAGATGACAATGAATTTTATCCTCAACTTGCAAGATTTTAGGGCGCAGGGCCTGCGCCCCTACGAAGATTTCTGAGAAAACCTGTGTCAAATTGTTAAAATTCTGATATTGATAGTAAATATTTAACTTCCTGTCTCATATCCAGCCCAAACCTTAACGAATGTGATAAGTTAAGAATCATTACGTTACCACAATCTATATTGCTGGTTAATGGTAGCCAATCATGGCATAATTTATGAGTAATGATCACTTTTTCAAGTAGCCATTTCTCACAATTTTAGCTTCTGTAAGGCTGCTGAGGTTGTAAAAAAAACGTTGAATTTCTCACAGCAGATGATATAAATCGGTAAAACCGCTAAAACACTGCTAGAAAAAACGTGGCAATTTTAGTAAAAAAATGAGGATTTTAGTTAAATGACCATCGCAGTTGGACGCGCCCCTAGTAGAGGGTGGTTTGACGTATTAGACGACTGGCTAAAGCGCGATCGCTTCGTATTCGTAGGTTGGTCAGGAATATTATTATTCCCCTGTGCCTTCCTCGCATTGGGCGGTTGG